>DZCM01000079.1 GCA_022730295.1 Rhodanobacter sp.
CTGGCTGACCGGCGTGCCGTGGAAGAAGCGCAGCAAGGTGCGCAAGGACCTGCGCGTGGCCGAGGCGGTGTTGGACGAGGACCACTACGGGCTCGAAAAGGTCAAGGAGCGCATCCTTGAATACCTTGCCGTGCAGCAACGCGTGAACAAGATCAAGGGTCCGATCCTGTGCCTCGTGGGGCCGCCCGGTGTCGGCAAGACCTCGCTCGGCCAGTCGATCGCGCGCGCGACCAATCGCAAGTTCGTGCGTCAGAGTCTGGGCGGCGTGCGCGATGAAGCCGAGATCCGCGGACATCGCCGCACCTATATCGGTTCGTTGCCGGGCCGCATCATCCAGAACATGTCCAAGGTCGGGACGAAGAACCCGATGTTCATGCTGGACGAGATCGACAAGATGGCGATGGATTTCCGCGGTGATCCCTCGGCCGCGCTTTTGGAAGTGCTCGATCCCGAGCAGAACCATGCCTTCAACGATCACTACCTCGAGGTCGATTTCGACCTCTCTGAGGTGATGTGGATCGCCACGGCCAACTCCATGAACATCCCGGGACCGCTGCTGGACCGCATGGAGGTGATCCGCATTCCCGGCTACACCGAGGACGAAAAAGTCGCGATCGCGACCAAGTATTTGCTGCCCAAGCAGATCAAGGGCGCGGGTTTGAAGGAACACGAACTTTCGGTATCCGAAGGTTCCCTGCGCGACATCATCCGCTACTACACGCGCGAATCCGGCGTACGCAACCTCGAGCGCGAGCTTGCCAAGATCTGCCGCAAGGTGGTCAAGGAACTGACGCTCGCGGAAGCCGGCCAGCCTGCGAAGAAGTCAGCCACGGCCGCGTCGGCCAAGGGCAAGGGCGTGGCGCGCAAGCGCGCCGGTGCCGCCATCAAGGTCGATGTCAAGAACCTCGACAAGTATCTGGGCGTGCGTCGCTTCGACTTTGGTCGCATGGAACAGCAGAACGAAATCGGCTTGGTCACGGGTCTCGCCTGGACCTCGGTGGGCGGCGATCTGCTGAGCATCGAGGCCACGGTGGTGCCGGGCAAGGGCAAGCTGATCCAGACCGGCCAGCTCGGCGACGTGATGAAGGAGTCGATCGTGGCTGCGCAATCGGTGGTGCGCGCGCGCAGCGAGCGGCTGGGCATCGCACCCGATTTCCATGACAAGTACGACATCCACGTGCACGTGCCGGAAGGCGCGACGCCGAAGGACGGGCCGAGCGCGGGCATCGGCATGTGCACGGCGCTGGTGTCGGCGTTGACGAAAAACCCGGTGCGCGCAGAATTGGCGATGACCGGCGAGATCACCCTGCGCGGGCGCGTGCTGCCCATCGGGGGCTTGAAGGAAAAATTGCTGGCGGCGCATCGCGGCGGCATCACCACCGTGATCATCCCGGACGAGAACCAGAAGGATCTTGCCGACATTCCGAAGAACATCACTGATGCACTGACGATTCATCCGGTACGCTGGATTGACCAGGTACTTGATCTCGCGCTGGTGAATCCGGTGACGCCGCTGCCAGCCCATTCCGGCCAGCTCCCGCAGGCCGGTGGCGTGGCCGCGCCGGCCGTGCATGAAGCTACTGATGAGGGCCAGGCGAGCAGGACCCATTGACGTGACTAGCGGGCTCGCCACGCGGCACTTGCATTTCCGGAGGTTCCGTGGTTGCGTTGCCGGGTCTTGCATTTGGTGGATCGACGCGCTGAAATCCAAGCCCCGTCTTTATTGCGGCCCCTGTGGGGTACTGGTATAAAGATCGGGCCGTGCGGCGCAGACGAACCTTTGTGCATCGATACGGGTACTGCAATACGACCGGCGTGGCCGGCTTTCACAGCGATGAAAGCGGTACGCGCCAACGAACATTCCACGGGCTGCTCGAATTCTCCAAGAGGGAGTCTCCATGAACAAATCTGAATTGATCAACGCGATTGCCGATCACGCCGACCTGTCCAAGGCCGATGCCGGACGTGCGCTGGATGCCGTGACGGACCAGATCAAGCGTGCGCTGAAGAAGGGTGACGACGTGTCGCTGGTTGGCTTCGGCACCTTCGTCGTGCGCAAGCGCGCCGCGCGTACCGGCCGCAATCCGCGCACCGGTGCCACCATCAAGATCAAGGCCTCCAAGGTTCCGGCGTTCAAGGCCGGCAAGGCCCTGAAGGACGCGTTGAACTGAGTGGTTGGGCGTGACCGGTAGCTGCCGGGCACGCCGTGTTTGTCCAGCGGCCGGCGCCCTTCGCGTCGGCCGCTGCGTTTGTGGACATCCCGATTTCGTGCAACGACAGGCCATGGATGTGCCGACGCGGGAGCCGCTTGTTGGCTGACGCGGGAAACGTGACGCGGCTGTGCCGCGTCCGTTTCGTGAGGGCGGCGGCAGAGCCTGTCCCGGACTTGATCCGGGAATGCCCCGTCCCGAACTGCAACACGGGCGCTTAGCTCAGCGGTAGAGCGTCTCCTTTACACGGAGAGGGTCGGGGGTTCGAAACCCTCAGCGCCCACCATTCTTGCATTGGCCGTGACTGTCACGGTTCCCGTACAATACCCGGCTTCCTTTGTTCGAAGCTCCGGCGGTATCCATGCTGCAGTTCATCCGCAACCTGTTCAAAAACTGGATCGTCATCACCATCTTTGGCATCGTGGTGGCCATCGCCTTCCTGTTCTTCGGCGTCGAGGGCTATTTCAGCCAGAGCAACGCGACCTGGGTCGCCAAGGTCGGTGGGCATGAAGTGTCGCAGCAGGATTTCACCAATGCGATGAACAATGCCCGCGCGCGCCAATTGAACGACCCCAACAACAAGATGGATGCTGCGGATTTCCAGAAGCCAGCGTTCAAGCAGGCGATTCTGGGGCAGCTGGTGGACCACCAGTTACTGCTGAATGCGAATGACGAGCTTGGCATCAAGGTTCCTGATGCGGCCGTGCGTGCGCAGATCGCCGCGAATCCGGCGTTCCAGGTCGACGGCAAGTTCGATCCGACCGTTTACGTCTCGGCCTTGTCACAGCAGGGCATTTCCGCGCAGCAGTACCAGGACGATGTCCGCTCAAACCTCGCCGGGCAGGCGCTGCCGGCCGCCATCATCGACACCGCCTTCGCCACCAAGGCCGAGGCCGAGGAATTCCTGCGCCTGCAATTGCAGCAGCGCGACTTCAGCTATGTCGACCTCGCGCCGCCCGCGCCGAATGCGCAGGAAAGCCAGGTCAGCGACGCCGAGGTTGCGGCCTACTACAAGCAGCATCCGAAGGACTTCATGAGCCCCGAGCAGGTTTCGGTGCATTACATCGAACTCGACGCCGCCACCATGAAGGTCACGCCCGACCTCAGCGACAAGGCGTTGCAGGCACGCTACGAAAAGGAAAAGGCGAACTTCGTCAGTCCGCCGCAGTGGAACGTCGCGCACATCCTGATCAAGCTGCCAGCCAACGCGACCGCGGCGCAGAAGCAGGTCGCGCTCAAGCAGGCCGAGCACGTTGATGGCCTCGCGAAGGCACCCGGTGCCGATTTCGCGGCGCTGGCCAAGCAGTACTCGGACGACCTTGGCTCCAAAAACCAGGGCGGTAGCCTCGGCTGGGTGCAAAAAGGCGACGCCGGCCCGGAATTCCAGGCCGCGCTGGACAAGTTGCAGAAGGGCGAGGTGTCGGCACCGGTGTTGACGCCCGAGGGCTACCACATCATTGACCTGCTCGATGTGCGCGCCGGACATTCCGAGCCATTCGCGCAGGTGCGCGACCAGTTGGCGGCCGAGGCCACCAAGAACGCGCGTGCGGACGCATACCGTGATGTCGGCGGCAAGCTCACCGACATGATCTATGACGATCCGACGTCGCTCGCGCCGGCGGCAAAGAAACTCGGATTGACCGTGCAGGCGACGCCGCTGTTCAGCCGCGACGGTGCCAAAGAGGGCTTGGCCGCGAATCCGGATGTGGTGAAGGCGGCCTTCTCCGATACGGTGCTGAAGCAGGACAACACGTCCGACCCGATCAACCTCGGCAAGGACCACATCGTTGTCATCCACGTTGCCAAGCACGTCGCCGCCGCGCCCAAGCCGCTGGCGGAAGTTGCGGCTCAGATCAAGCAAATCATCATCGCCGAGCGTGCGGACGCGCGCGCGAAGACCCTCGCCGACGCCGCGTTCGCGAAGTTGCAGGCCGGCGCCAAGCTCGATGCGCTGATCACGGCCCCCGGGCAGGCGGTGCAGCAGAAGACCGGCGTGATGCGCAACGATACCACCGTCGATCCGGAGCTGTTGACGGCCGTGTTCAAGTTGCAACATCCGGCCAAGGATGCGGTGACCCGCGCGCTGGTGCCGCTGGCCAACGGGCATTTCGCACTGGTGGTGTTGAGCGCGGTCAAGCCGGGCGATTCATCCAAGGTGCCGGCCGAAGCGCTCGGCTTCCTGCGCGAACAGATGGCGCGCGCCTACGGAGAACTCGACGTCATGGATTACGTCGAGGTGCTGCGCAAGCATGCCAAGATCGAGACGGCACCGCAGCGCTTGTAGGCCAATTCGGGCAACTGGTTACTCAACATCCACGGCCTCGCCGTGGCGGATTTTCAGCGCGTCGTTGAAACTTGCTGTCCTGCGCGCCTCAACGCGCCGCGTCGGGTCCATCCACGCGCAGCGGCAGTTCTCCGTCCGCGAGCCGTGCGCGCAGTGCTTCGCCGGGACGGGCTGACTGGGCCGAGCGCAGCACGTTCCCTGATGCGTCGAGCAGGATCGCGTAGCCGCGCTTCAACACGCCCAGCGGGCTGACCGCGTTGAGCGCGCGTGCAAGCCCGTCGAGTTGCTGGCGCGCGTGCTCATCGGAGCGTGCCCAGGCTGCGGCCAGCCGCCGCTGCAGGCCGTCCATGCGCTCGCGCCCGGCGGCCAGCCGCTGTTGCGGGCGTTGCGCCTGCAGGCGTGCGGCGAGCTGATCCACACGCTGCTGCGAGTTCTGCGCGTGGCGGTTCCAGGCCTGACGCAGGCGCATGGCCGACGTCGACAGCGTGCGTGCGAGCGCTGCGCCGTCCGGGAGGATCAATTCCGCCGCCGCCGAAGGCGTCGGTGCGCGCAGGTCGGCGACGAAATCGCTGATCGAAAAGTCCACTTCGTGGCCGACCGCGGACACCACCGGAACGGCGCTGGCCACGATCGCGCGCGCCACGCTTTCGTCATTGAACGCGGCGAGGTCTTCCAGCGAGCCGCCGCCGCGAGTCAGCAGGATTACGTCGTAGCGGTGCGAGTTCGATGCCGCGCGCAGCATCGCCGCGATCTGCGCCGGCGCTTCCGTGCCCTGCACCAGTACCGGCAACACTTCGATGGCGGTCAGCGCAAAGCGCCGCTGCGCCACGGACAAGACGTCACGGATCGCCGCACCGCGTGCGGACGTGACGACGCCCAACCGGCGCGGGAACGCGGGCAGGTTGCGTTTGCGGGATGCGTCGAACAGGCCTTCGGCCTGCAGCTTCGCCTTCAACAGCTCGAACGCGCGGCGCAGCGCGCCTTCGCCTGCGTCTTCCATGGCCTCCACGATCAATTGGTAGCTGCCGCGCGTTTCGTACAGGCTGACGCGCGCCCGGGCCAGCACTTTGCTGCCGTTGCCGGGCCGGAATCGCAATGGCGCATTGCTGCGTGCGAACATCGCGCAGCGTACTTCCGCACCGGCATCCTTCAGCGAGAAGTACCAGTGCCCGGATCCGGCGCGCATGAAATTGCTGATCTCGCCCTCGATCCACACCATCGGCAGCGCATCTTCCAGCAGCTCGCGCACGAGGCGGTTGAGTGCTGAAGGTGTCAGGACGTTGCGTGCCGCGGGAGCTTCAATCGACATCATCTGAGCGTGCGTGTGTGGAAGCCGCGGCAGTATCACACGCCGGCGCAAGTACACGCTGCCTGCGCTGTTTTTGCATCCGCAACCAGCGCGCAATCAGGCTGATCGCGAGCCACAGTGCCAGCGCGGCCAGCGGCCACGCCAGTACTTGCGGCCACCAGGCGACGACGGCGGCGACCACCAGCAAGAGCATCGCACCCCCCAATAGCGGGCGCGTTTCGGTGTCGCTCAACACGCGCCGGTTGCGCAGAGCCGCGCCGAGGGTAGTCGCCATACGCAGGGTGCCGACCGCGCCACGTGCCGCGCTGCCGTGGCCGCGCAAGCCGTGGTGTGGCATGCGCGTGAGCGGACGCGCACGCCGGCGCGACAGCACGATTTCGGTGGCGTGGTCGAGGTCGCGTTCGTATTGGCTGGCAAGTTGCTGCACGAAGCCCGCGTGCTCGATGGCCACGTCGATCTCGCAGTTGCCGATCCAGCTGGCGAGGTTGAGGTTGGTCGAGCCCACGCGCGCCCAGCGGTCATCCGCCACCGCGGTCTTGGCGTGCAACATCGAGCCATTCCATTCAAAGATGCGGATGCCGGCTTCGAGCAAGGCGCGGTAGCCGGTGCGCGAAAGCGCAGCGACCATCGGCACGTCGGAAGCGCCCGGCACCAGCAGGCGCACGTCCACACCGTCGCGCGCGGCATTGGTCAGCGCACTCAGGTACGGCGCGACGCCGATGAAGTAGGCGTCGGTCAGCCACAGGCGCTGGTGCGCGAGGGCGGCGATCATCTGGTCCGTGCGGTACATGCCGGCGCTCGCGGGTTGCGTGGCGATGACCCGCAAAGCCACGTCACCCGCGACGGCATCGTTGGCTTGCAGCGCGGTGCTGTCCAGCGGCGCGCCCAGCCCGGACCAGGTTTCGGCAAAGGCGCGCACGAGGTCGGCGACGGCGGGGCCGCGCAGGGCGATGCCGGTATCACGCCACGGCGCGCGGCCGCGCGCCGGATCGCCCAGCCATTGCCCGCTGACGCAGACGCCGGAGACGAAGCCGATGTTGCCGTCCACCACCAGCAGCTTGCGGTGGTCGCGATTGATCCATGCAAACGGGCTGAGGAAGTCGAACCGGTTGTAGGTGCGCACCGCGCCGCCGGCCTCGCGCAGCGGCTGCCAGAAGCGTGCGCGCGACTGCCCAAGGCAGCCGAGCCAATCGTGCAGGACGCAGACGTAGACGCCGGCTCGGGCACGCTCGGCCAGGGCCGAGATGAATGCGCGGCCGGTGCTGTCATTCCGGAAGATATAGTTGCCGAACAGGATGTTGTGCTTGGCACCGGCGATCGCATCGAGCCAGGCGTCGAAGTTCGCGCGGGCATCGATCAACAGGTCCACCTGGTTGCCGTTCGACAACGGTGCGCCGGCTGCGCGCGACAGCGCCTGTTCGGCGAGCGGGCGAAATCCTGCGGGAGCGGGGTGTTGCGGCAGTTGCATGACGCTGATGATCGTTCGCCACCGCGTCGCGTTCAAGGCTAGAATGCATTGGCCGGATGAGATGGATCGGGTTCGGCCTGCGAGGGGGTGACCAGGATGGACAGCTACGAACGCTTGATTGAAGGTCTGCCCGCCCGGATGCCAACTGGGCGCTCCCACCAGGGCAGCGAAAAGGCCATCCGTGAAGCCGTCGCCGGGCTGCCGCTGGCCAATCCGGCGCAGGCCCTGCGCGAGGTCGAGCAAATCATCGACGGCATGCTGGCGGCGGGCTGGTCGGGGGGCGGCCGGATCGGCGCGCTGGATTACCTGCGCGTGCCGGTGGTATCCCTGTGCGCCGACGTCGAGCGCCGGATCAGTTCGGAATCCCATCCACTGCCGCAGGCGAGTGCCGAGTGGGCGGCCGCCGGGCAGCGTCTGCAGATGAAATTGGCGTCGGGCTACGCCATGGGCGTGTACGAACTGTGTGCGCCCGCCGGCAAGCTGCCGCGGTTCAAGGGCAAGACCGCCGTCAACGCCGTCGTGCACGGATTGCTGCACGCGGAAGGCGCGCTGTTGTGGGCGTACCGGCTTTACCAGGCGCCACCCAGGGGGCTGTGGCAGCGTGTGCACGCGCTCTACGCATTCGCCAGCGCGCTCAATATCGCCGGGCAGGACGCAGTCATGGTTGGCGCCGGCGGTCAGCGCCGGAACGCGCGCGACGTGTATGCACAAGCGATCCTGCTGGCGACCAGCAATCCCTATCGCTTCTCGTCGCGCGAACTGGATGAGGCCCGCCAGGTGTGCCTCAGCATGGCATCGCTGTGCCTGTTCGCGCCCGCCGGCAATCAAGGGATCTCGGTGGATACCGATTCCGATGCGGGTCCGGGCTACATTCCCGAGGAACGCGGCAGCGCCGGCACCTGCGTGGTGACCGTCGACGTGGCACCGGTGGTCAGGGCGCTGGACGAGCGCATGGGCCTGTTGCCGATGGGCGTGGATGCGCTCGACCTTCCGCAACCCGGTGGCGGCACGGTTGCCACCAGTGCACGCTTCCTGAACCACTTGTTGGCAGGCTGGGGCAGTGCTTCGCGCGGACACGTGAGACTTTCAGCGACGCACGCACTGGATATCGTGGTTGGCATGCATGCGTTGCACTACGCGCTGGCGGGCGATGTCGATTTTGCGACCTTCGTGCGGCAAGTGCACGGCGATGCCATCACCGTTGGCCGCCATGATCTGCCGGCGGCCTGGATGGCGGCGTCCGACACGGCGCAGCCGCGGGTGTTTCGCGGCGAGGTGCTGGACCAGAGCGAAGGCGGTTATCGAATGCGCTTGCCGGTCGCCGAGGGTTTGCGCCTGCGCATCGGCGACCTGATCGGCCTGGCGGCGATCGTGGATGACGTCGATGCACGCGACTGGATGGTCGGCGTGATCCGTTGGCTGCGCCACGATGGCGGCAACGTGATGCTTGGCATCGAGCTGCTGCGCCGTGAAGCACGCGCAGCGGGCGTGCGCGCGGTGACGGCCGATGGTGATGTATTGATGCCGCAGCGGGCCGTGGAACTGCTCGATGGCGAGGGTTCCGCAGAGCTGTCATTGTTGGTAACCCACCCGTTCCCCGGCAACGTCGCCGCGGTCGAAGTGGCGCTGCCGCGGATGAACGCTGATTGGCGCTCGCGTGCCGGGGTTGCCAGTTGGAAGCCGTGCGGCGTCGAGTCACTCGGCCCGACCTGCTTTCGCGTTACCCTTGCACGCGATGAGGATCGCGTTGGCGGCTGACCGAAGGAAAGTACATGGCGCTTGCGATGCGCGGTGAATGCGAGCGTTGCCACGTGGCGCTCGCGCGTGACGGCGACGCGTACATCTGCGTCTTCGAATGCACGTTCTGCCCGTGCTGCGCGCAGCAGCTGCGGCACGCCTGCCCGAATGGCGGCGGCGAACGGGTGCGGCGGCCGCGCGCCCGGTCCGCCGATTCCGCGTGAGCGGCACCCCGGCGTTCATCGTTGCCATTCCGGCCCGTTTCGGTTCGACGCGGCTTCCGGGCAAACCCCTGCGCCTGCTGGGCGGCGAACCGCTGGTCGTGCACGTGGCGCGCCGCGCGCGCGCGGCGGGCGCCATCGAGGTGGTGGTCGCGACCGATGACAGCCGCATCGAAGCCGCATTGCGCGATACGGACGTGGCCGTGTGCATGACCCGCGCTGATCACGCCAGCGGCAGCGACCGGCTGGCCGAGTGCGCGCGCACGCGTGGTTGGCCGGATGACGCCATCGTGGTGAACCTGCAGGGCGACGAGCCGTTTGCGCCCGCCGCCGGCATCCGCATGGTGGCGCGTGCGCTGGCGGAAGACAGCGCGCCGATGGCGACGCTGGCCACGCCGGTCGAGTCGGCCGAGGCGTGGTTCGATCCCGATTGTGTAAAAGTGGTGTGCGCGGCGAATGGCCGCGCGCTGTACTTCTCGCGCGCGCCGGTGCCGTGGGCGCGCGACGCGTTGGCGCGAGACCGCAGCCGCGTACCGGACGGCGTGACGGTGCTGCGGCACATCGGCATCTACGCCTATCGCACGGGTTTCCTGAAGGCGTTCGCGCAGCTGCCGGCGACACCGCTGGAACGCGCCGAGTCGCTGGAGCAACTGCGCGCGCTCGAGCATGGCCACGCGATTGCCGTGCGCATCGCGCCGGAACCGTTCCCGCCGGGCGTTGATACCGAGCAGGATCTCGCGCGCGCAGAGCGTGCGTTGGCGCAAGCGGGCGCGGCAACATGATCCTGCCTCCGCCCGGCGTGCTGGTCGTGTGCCTCGGCAACATCTGTCGTTCGCCGACCGCCGAGTACGTACTGCGCGACGCCCTGCTGCGGCGGAACCTGGCCATTCCGGTTGCCTCGTGCGGACTGGGTGACTGGCACGTGGGGCAAGGCGCGGACCGGCGTGCCGTCGACGTGGCGCGCACCGCGGGCATCGATCTCGCGGCGCACCGCGCCCGGCAGTTCCACGACGAAGACTTCCAGCACTTCGCGATGGTGCTGGCCGTGGATCGCGCCACGCTGGCCGAGTTGCGCCGCCGCGCCCCCGGCGAACTGCCGCCGCCGGAACGGTTTCTGGTCGCAGCCGGACTGGCGCCGGCACAATCCCGCGACGGCGGCGACATTCCCGACCCGTACACCGGTACGCTTGATGACTTCCGGGCGGTGCTCGGCTTGGTCCAGCGCGGCGCCAATGCACTGGCCGAGCAGTTGTCCCGCTATGCGAACATGCGCGATCCCGACGAGGTGCCGTAACCATGACTGGCGACCTTCCCTTCGACACTGTGCAAACCGGCGCACGCGCAACTTTGCCGGAACTTCCCGACGGCCTGCGCTGGGTGAACCGGGCTGACAGTTTGCAACTGGCTGACCTGCGCGGACGCATCGTGCTGCTGGTGTTCTGGAATGGCACCAGTGCCGGCAGTGCCAACATGCTCGACGAACTGCGCGTACTTGAAAGTCGCTTTCCGGGTGCCTTCGCGATCGTTGGTGTGCACACGCCGCGCTACGCCTCGCAGCAATCGGATGCGGCGGTGTTGAAGGCGGTGCACCGCCTGCGCCTGCGAGCGCCGGTGGCCAATGATTCGCGTTGGCAAGCGTGGAAGCGCTTTGCGGTGGGTGCCTGGCCAACGCTGCTGGTCATCGATCCCGAAGGCGGGCTTGCGGCGCGCCTCGTCGGCGCGGGCCGGTTGCAGGAGATCGAGGACGCGGTCATGCAGATGCACGACCCCACGCTGGCCCGG
>DZCM01000080.1 GCA_022730295.1 Rhodanobacter sp.
TTGGCAAATCCATTACCCGGGAACTTGAGCATGTCCATCGTCAGTCATTGGCTGGGCCGCCTGCGGATCAGGATGGCGGTACGCATGATCGATCGCGCGCGCAGTTTGCGCGACGTGCAGCGTTTCGCGCTGCAGCGCCATGCCGGGTGTCCGGCGTTGCAGACGCCGAATGCGGCGCTCAGCTACGGCGAACTCGACGACATGGCCTTGCGGATCGCCAGCGCCTGGCGCGCGATCGGCGTGCACAAGGGCGCGCGCGTGATCACCCTGCTGCCGGATGACTGGCAGGTGCTGGCTGTGCGTTTCGCCATCATCGAGGCCGGTGCCATCCAGATCGGTTTCAGTGCCGCGCATCCCCCGGCGCTGTTGCTGGATGCCGTGCGCAGGCTGCAACCGGAACTCGTCATCATTCATCGGGATCTCGATCGGCCGGAATTCGCGGCGTTGCGCGAATCGGCCGCCGGCCTGCGCGTGTGGACCTGCGGCGCTGCGGACGGCGATCTCGAGAAAGCCCTGGCCAATACCGCCCCCGTGCCGAGCGCGGAACCGATCGGGCGCGATGATGCCCTGGCCCAGGGGTTCACCTCGGGCACCACCGGAGCGCCCAAACTGCTGGTGATGAACCACGATCCATTCCTGCAAAGCCTGCGTCTGTTGCTGCTCAACCTTTCCGATCCACCACAAGGGCGCTCACGCACGCTGGTGGGGATTCCGCTGGCCGGCGCGGGCAGCGGCATCGTCCTGCCGACCATGCTCGGCGGCGGTGAGTTGATCCTGCCCCGGGCTTATACGTCTGCAGCCCTGATCGAAGCGCTGCATGCACACCGTCCCACGCATGTTTTCGCCACGCCCAGCTTGCTGATCGACCTGCTCGACGACGCCGGATTGCGCGACGACAGCCTCGCCAGCGTGCGGCAGTTCATTTACGGCTCGGCGTCCATGCCGGTAGCCAAGCTGCGCGAGGCGCTGGCGCGCTTCGGGCAAATATTCCAGCAAGGGTACGGCATGTCGGAAGCGCTGCCGCCCGTCACCATGTTGCCGCCGCGGGATCATGTCGACGATCGCCGCGCGCCAGCCGACAGCGTGCTTTCCTCCAGCGGCCCGGTGGCGCGCGGCGTCAAGGTGCAGGTTCGCGACGAACACGATGCCGTACTGCCGGCCGGCCAAACCGGTTTGATCTGGGTGCAGACTCCCACCGTGTTCAGCGGCTACCCCGAACTGCCTGCCCTCAACCGGGAAGTGCTCCGCGACGGCTGGTATTCGACCGGCGATCACGGCTATTTCGACAACTCGGACCGATTGCACGTCCTCGACCGCCGCCAAAATCTGATCGAGAAGCCCGAAGGCCGGGTCTATCCGCGCATGATCGAGGAACGCGCGCATGAATATCCGGCCGTCAAAGAAGCGGCGCTGGTCAAGGTGCGCGGCGAGATGTGGCTGGCGGTGTCGCTGCGCCGGGCAAGCCGGGGGCTGGACACGACGCTGATCGAACGCGAGTTGCGCGCGCACCTGAAGGGGCTGCTGCCGGCGTGGCAACTGCCCGATCACATTCTGGTGATGGAGGAATTGCCGCGCAGTTATCTGGCCAAGCTGCTGCATCGCGAAATACGCGATTCGATCGAGGCCTCGTTGCCCGAGGCCGGGCCGGCCGTGGACGCTGCCCCGCCTTTGGCCTGAACCCGTGGACACGGCGCGCCGCACCCTGCCCGCCGTGTCACGATGCGACAAGACCATGGCGGCCGGACTCCAGCGTCAAAACGCTGCCAGTCGCGGCGGCGCCGTCGACGGATTGCCAGCGGCAAGGCGACGGAGCGATGCAGGATGCCTTGCATCCGCGCGGCAGCTCGACGGTCATCCGGAACAGGCCCTCCGCGTGTCGCCAGTCGACGACGATCGGCCCATGCGGGGTGGGATAACGTCCGCGAGCCCAGTCCAGGCCGGCCGTGACCGGGGCGATCCTGACCTCGTCGAAGCCCGGCGTCTGCGGGCTGACGCCCAGCACATCGGTGGACAGGTCGAAGGTGGGGACCCCCGACCAGGCGTGGCACAGGCTCGTGGTCGCAGTCAGCTGCCAGGTCTCGCGCAGGGTCGCTTCGCCGCCGGCGAGCAATCCTGTCCAGCGCTTGCGGATGTTGTCGAGGATACGCCGATGCTGTCCGGCCACACGCAGCGCGCGGTGCAGCACGTGCATGAAGAAGGGCTGCGCCAGCACGACATGCCTGGCTTCGTCGAACACGCGCTCGGCGGTTTCGCGCTCCGAGCGGCGCGTCAGCAGCAGCCGCTCGTCATCCAGGATGGCGGTCAAAATACGCGACCATCGCTCCTGCGGCGCCACGCCGTAGGCGATGGCGGCAGCATTGGCCTGCTGGCTGATCCGCCGGCTGCGTTTCCCTGCCTGGCGCGCGTCGACGTAGACGCCGCGCCCGGGATCCCACAGCAAGCGGTTCACCGCGGCGCAGAGGTGTTCGGCCATGCTCACGTAGCGTGCGGCGGCTTCGGTGTGGCTGCAGAAGTCGGCGAGCCGCGCCGCGGCGCGCAGGGCGCCGGCGAATTGCGCGTTCACCGCGGTGACCGCGCCGTGCTTGTCCAGTTCCGCCCAATCGACGAATACCCAATGCGGCAGATCCGCCAGCAGGCCGTCGTGGTCGAGATGGCGCTCGAACCAGCGCAGCGCGCGCACCACGGCGGGAAACATCTCGCCGGCCATCGCGCGGTCGCCGGTGTACAGCACATAGTCGTCGACCATCATGATCCAGTACAGGCAAAAATCCGGGATGTTGAACCAGCCGCTGCGCGCAAAATCGCCGGGCGCCGCCATCATCGTCAAGCCATCCGGCTGTTGCGTCTGCTCGATCTGGCGCAGCATCTCGGCGGCCAGCCGGGTATCGCCGAAGGCGGCGTAGTTGATGCGTGCGCTGAGGTAGCCGTCCACCCATTGCCGCTGCTCGCGTGACGGGCAGTCGAGATAGCCATCGTGCATGCAGCGGCGCAAGGTCGTCGCGCCGGCCTGCCAGATGCGATCGAGTTCCGGGTCGGAACATTCGAACGCACCGGCGGGCTCGACCGGATAGCCGGTTTCGCGCAGCGCCACGCGTTCGACGCGCAAGCGCCGCGAGCAATTGCGTACCGTCAGTTGCAGGTAGCGCAGGCCGCTCCATTCGAAGCGCTCCCACGACTGCACGCCTTCGCGCAGGATGTAACGGTGCGCGGGCACGGCATCCAATCCCTCGATGCCGCCGAAGATGCGGACGCGGCCGTCGTCCAGCAACTGCTCGCCGTGCACGATGTCGACGATCGCGCCCGCCGGGCCGTCGAGCTGCAGATGGACATGGCCGCTCAGAATCTCGCCGAAATCGCACACCAGAACCACCGCGCGTCCGTCGCGGGTCCGGATTGCCGGCGGATCGGATTCCACCGTGCAGTGGGCGAGGGGCTGCGGGTGCTCTGCGGCGATTTGTGCCGCCAGATCCGCTTGCGGCGATTCGGCGACTTCATGGGTAGCGATGATCCGGGCGGCTGGCGACAGCGCTTCGCGCATCGGAGGAATGCGGCGGGGCGCCATGTGCGGGAACGGCACCACGTCGCCGGCGAAATTGCGGCCCGGCAGGCGCAGGGTCTGCGCAACCTGCCAGCCATGATCGTCGTAGTCCGCCTCGTTCCATCCAGACGGGGCTGCGCGTGCGTCGTAATGCTCCATCCAGCCCAGACTGTTGCCGGGGGTGTCGCGCCGCCATGCGGTCGCTTCGAGGCAGCGCCAGGCGGGACCGGTGTCGAGCGGCGTCGACGCCGCTGCGGTGACGAGCGTGCCTTGGAGGAAAAATCCTCCGCACCCGAACGCCCGCCCATGCGCCCATCCCGGCAACTCGTACCATGCGGTATGCCGGCCGTAGGAATGCGCCAGCGCCGCGATGACATTGCGGCCGGGATGCAGAAAGCCTGCAAGGTCGTACTCGTCGAGGGACTGCGACAGCGAGCTGCACCGCCCCGGCCCGCGTCCGACCCGCGCGCCGTTGACGAAGAGCTGGTAGCGCCCGTCGGCGGACGCCCAGCATTCCGCCGCGACGACCGCTTCGGCAATCTCCAGGACCCGGCGGAAATACACGAACCGGTTGGCTTCCGTTTCCGGAAGCTGTCCGGATGTCACGAAGGCCGGCCCCGCGAGCTGGCGTGGACGCCAGACCCATTCGGCGCGGCGCTGGAAATCGTGCTTGGACATCGACAATAGCTCCGTGCCGCGAAATCGTCGGCGCCGCGTGCCGAATGTCCGTTCAGCGGACGGCTCGGTTCGTCGACGCAAAGGCGCGCTTGAAGAAATCCACCGTCGCCCGTCGCGATCTGGCGGCTGCTTTCTCATGCGCCTCCATCCGCACCTCGCCGCCCTGCCCAAGATGCGAGTACGGATCGACCACGGTCAGCGCCGGTTCCAGACGGTCGAAGCCATGCGCCGCACCCGGATAGATCGCGAAGCTGACGTGGCGTTTGGCTTCCTCGGGCAGGCCCTGCACCAGGGTCTTGCACGAATCGGGGTCGTCGTAGCCGTCGCAATCGCCGCTCTGGATGAACACCGGCGCTCCGGTCAGCTCGCGGAATTCGTGGCCGGGGATCTTGTTGTAGTTCCAGCACACCGGATAGAACGGCGCGTGGGCCGCGAATCGCATGCGGCTGTTCCCGAGGTAGCGTTCGTTGTACGGGCGCGTGGCGGTCAGCATCGTGACCACGCCGCCCCAGGAGAATCCCATGATGCCGATGCGTTGCGAGTCGATGCCGGGAATCGATGCGAGATGCAGAAGCGCGCCGAAGGCGTCCGGCAGCGTTTCGATGACGGTTTCCGGTCTGCCGTTGGCGCCGGCGCCGCCGGACAAATTGCGTGGCGACCACATGTCCAGTTCGAGTGTCGCGATGCCGGCGGCGTTGAGCGCCTGCGCGTGATAGGCGCCGCGACTGTCCACCCCGATCGTGCCGTGCACGATCACCACCGCCGGGGCCGCATCGGCGCGTTCGGGGATGCGCACCTGGGCCGGGATCGTCAAGGGGTGGGCGTGCGCCGCGCTCGGGAAAGCGACGTAGTTCACGTGCGGAAGGTGCGCTTGCAAGGCTGCCATGTCGATGTTCCCGTGTCGGCACGACTTTAGCGATACGGAACTCCGCCAACACCTGAAGATTTCGACAGTTATGCCGGGGCATGCCGCTGGCTATGCTCGCTGCGAAACGACTTGCAAGGGAGGGGCCCATGCACACCAGACTCGGCGTTCTCGCGGTTGCGGTCGCCGCCGCGTTCGCCCTGCCGCCGGCGCACGCGCAGCAGGATGGCGGTTCGACATCCGCACAGGACAATGCGCAGCCAACACGAAATCCCGCTGCCACGGCGAAAAAAGACAAGCAGCCGCAGACGCTGTCCGCCATCGTGGTGACGTTCACCAAACGCGCGCAGCTGATGCAGGACGTACCGGTCGCCATCAGCGTGGTGACCGCGGCAGACGTGCAGACAGCCGGACTCACCTCGGCCGCCGACCTGCAAATGCTGGTTCCCGGCATCACCGTGGTGCCGATCGCCGGTCCCGCGACATCGAACGTGGTCATTCGCGGCTTGTCGACGACCATCGGCGAGCCCAACGTGGGCTTTTTCATAGATGGCGTGTACATCCCCGATCGCAACGCGGCGAATCTCCTGCTCGCCGACAACATCGCGCGGGTCGAAGTGGCGCGTGGTCCGCAATACGCGCTGTATGGCCAAAACACCTTTGGCGGTGCGGTCAACTTCATCACCAAAGTGCCCGGCAACAAGCAGGAAGGTTCGATCAGTGCGGGACTGGGGGATCACGGCACGAACGACGTGAAACTTGTCCTTGCGGGCCCGATTTCCACTGGCTCGACCTTCCATTACCGTATCGGCGCGGCGCGGCATCAGTTCGGCGGCTTCTACCGCAATGAGCTCACCGGCAACAAGCTCGACGGAACCAGGGCCTCCAATGCGTTCCTGACCCTGGATGGCGCGTTCACCCAACGCCTGAACGCACAATTCAACATCATCTACGATGGCGAGCGCAGGCAAAACTTCGCGGAGAGGTTCGTGCCGAACAACAGCGTGTTTTCTCCGTTGTTCAACGATTTGCAGACGTACCAGGGCGATCTTCCCTCGTTGACGTCGGGCTTCGCAGCCACGCCCGGCCGCATCGACCGCGACAGCATCCTGTCGTCGTTGACGCTTGACTACGACATGGACTGGGCCACGCTGACCTCGGTCACGTCCTACAATCACCTCAAGATCGACCAGTATTACGATTCCGATTACACGGCGGCCCCGATCCAGATGGCCGGCACCAGCGGCCCCCAGAACTCCGTGAGCGAGGATCTGCGGCTGACTTCCCCGAACAACGACCGCTTTGAATGGCTGCTCGGGCTCTACTATTACCACTTCACCAACCATCACATCGACCGCACCGACTGGGTGGGCTCCGCCGCGCCGTTCGGCGGCTTGGTGAGCGACAACCACGAGCGCACGCGTAGTGCCGCAGTGTACGGTTCGGCCACCTGGCACATGACGCCGAAGTGGGACCTGGAGTTCGTGATGCGCTACACGCGCGAAACCAAATCGATCGACGTCGCGACAACGACGCTCCCGAGCGGGACGAGCGTGCCGTTCGCAGATTCGCGCACCTTTACCCCGTTCACCCCGGGGCTGTATCTGACCTGGAAGGCGACGCCCAACGTCCGGCTGTACGCCAGCGCCGTCAAGGCGATCAAGGTAGGCGGTTTCAACACCTTCACCACCTCCGGTGCGATCGCGCCGAATGAACGATCGTACGAACCCGAGCGCACCAAAAACTACGAGCTTGGAGCAAAATTTGCGATGCTCGACGGCCGCATGTTCCTGGACGCGGATGTGTACAGGATCAACTGGGACGACATGATCGTGCGCTCGATCGGATCGCAGGGCGCCCTGTTGAACAGCAATGCCGGCCGCTCGCATTCGCAGGGCGCCGAGGCCAACCTGCAATTCGATCCGAACCGCAACTGGTCGTTCCGCGCCGGCGCGGCCTACAACCACGCGGTGTACGACGACTACGTGTTCCCGATTCTCGGACTGATCGGCCTGAACCCCAATCTTGCGGGCACGCGCCTGCAATACACACCGCGGCTTTCGGCAAACCTGAGTGTGATCAACACCACACAACTGGGCAACGGCTGGAGCTGGACCAACCGCCTCGACGGCCGCTACCGGACCAACATGGCTGCCGTCCAGTACGCGACCGCAACGATCCCCGGGGTGACGCTGTTCAACCTGCACACCAGTCTGGAGAAAGGGCCGTGGCGGATCGGTGCCTGGGTCAACAACCTGTTCAATCGCAAGGAAGCGCCCGGTGCCGTGTTCACCAGCGATCCGGCGACGTTGTTCGAGTTCTTCACGCACCAGCGCCCCGGCAGGCAACTGTTCGAAGGACTGGTCAACGCGCCCGTGCTGCGGACCTACGGCATCGATGTCCGCTACAGCTTTTGACCGGCGGCAAACGACCGATGCCCGGGAAGCCTTGACGTGACTACGGGCTATGCGCAGTCCGGCTCGCCGCAGCACGTGGAAATTCAGGCGTTGGGGCCGTGGCGGCTGGCCGGTTACGGCAGCGGCAGCATGGTCCTGGCCGCGTATTATCTGGTCAGCGCCGCTTTCCTGTTCTACGCCACGGCCATCCTGCGCGTACCGCCCGACATCGCCGGTCTGATCGCGGCGGCGTCCACGCTGTGGGATGCGGTGACGGATCTGCCGCTGGGCTGGTTGTCCGACCGCACCCGCTCGCAACGCCTCGGTCGCCGTCATCCGTTCCTCATCGCCGGCGGGATCGCCGTGGCAGCGCTGACGGTGCTGCTGTGGTCCGTGCCGCACGGACTCGGACTCTGGGCAAAAGTGGCGTGGCTGACCGCGGCGCTGCTGGGCTTGAAAACGGCCATCAGCGCCTTCGTCGTTCCGCACATCGCGATGGGCGGCGATCTCGTCACCAGCTACGACGCACGCACGGTGACCCAGGGCTATCGAGGCGCATTCCAGGTGATCGGGATGATGTTTGCGCTGATCGGAAGCAGCGCCTGGTTTTTTCGACCCACGGCTGCATTTCCCCAGGGCCAGTTCAACCCGGCGGTGTACGTGCCGATGGGCTGGACCTGCGCGATCATCGTGCTTGGCGTTACCCTCCTCACCGTCGCCAGCACCTGGCGCTACATACCGCAGATGCGCGCCGAACTCGAGCATCCGCGAATGGATTGGCATGCGATCTCGAGCGTGCTGCGCGACCGCAACCTGCGTGCCCTGGTAACGATGATTTTCGTGACCGAGGCGGGCGTGCAGCTGACCGTCGCGCTCGGGTTCCACATCAATACGTTCACTTATGGCCTGGCCGGTCCGCAGATGGCCATCCTGGCGGCGGCTTTGCTGATTTCGGCCGTCGTGTCACAGCCGATCTGGGTGAAGCTGAGCCGGCGGTTCGACAAGAAGTCGGCTTTGTACGCCGCGATCGCACTGGCCGGCGTGGGCATGGTGGGCGCCCCGCTCACCCACGTGGCGTGGCACTGGTTTCCGCTGCAGCCATCGGCGCATCTGGTCGCCACCCTGCTGCCGTTCCAGATCCTGGCCGGTCTCGGCAATGGCGCGTTCTGGTCCTTGCCGTATGCCATGGTGACCGACTGCGCGCAGGCAAGCAGCCGCCACACCGGAACCCACCTTGCGGGAACCTATACCGGGCTTTACATCTTCGCGTACAAGCTGGGCGGCAGCCTGAGCATTGCCGCCAGCGGTGCGCTGCTGGGTTTCATCGGCTATCAGGTCAATTCGCAGACGCAGACGGCCTCCGCGCGCTACGAGCTGGCCGTGTACCCGGCCTTGTTGATGCTGGTCTTGCTGCCGCTGATTGTCTGGTTGCTGCACAACTATCGTCTGAAGCGCGCGGATTTCTCCTGAGCCGGTCACGAAGAGGGGAAGCCCATGAAGTTCACGCCCAGCCTCATTGCCCGCCTGTCGGAGCTGTCGATCGAGGTGCCGTCCTGGGCGTTCGGCAACTTCGGGACGCGGTTCAGGGTTTTTGCGCAGCCCGGCGTGCCGCGTCGTTGCCGATGGCGGGCAGCGCGGGCGGCCGCTGGCGCGGCGCTGATATAGTGGCCGCGAGAGAGCGGCGTCAACCCGGAAGGCAAAGCCGATGGCTCAACTGCCCGCCACCGCCGGAACGGCCAACGATCTGTGCGCCAGCGATCGCGCGCAGTTGTTCGCTTGCAGCGAAAACCTGCTGAGCGTGACCAGCCGCGATGGATTGTCCGAATGCCTCGGCCACCTGCAAAGCTGGCTCGACGTGCGCGAAATCCTGGTTGCGTCCGGTTCGCTGGCCACGCTCAAGCGGACCTGCGTGACCGGGGCCGGCTACGACCCGGCGTGGATGGATCTGTATTTTCACGAACATTTTGCGCTGGTCGATCCGATCGTTCGCGGCATCATCAGGGGCCGGCGGTTCATGGACCGCGCGAGCACGATCGCCCACCAACGCATCGGCGTCGGGCGCCAGGCGAACGGTCCCACGTATGAGCGGTTTCTCGAAGCCGCGTGCGACTACGGCCGCCTGGACTACGGTTTCGCCAGCGGCGTGGTGTTCAACGGCAACATCGCCATGTGCTCGGTGATCACCGCGCCGGGCCGGGGCATCGAGCGCGCGGCACTGGTGTTGTGCACGCTGCGCCCGCTGTTGTTCCAGGCGCTGATGCGGGTGTTGCTGCCGGGTCCGGCGTTCCCCGACCTGAGCCGGCGCGAGCAAGCGATCCTCGAGTGTCTCGCCAGCGGTTACGACGATCCCCAGATCGCCGAGACGCTGTCCATTTCCGTGTCGACCGTCCGCTTCCATCTCGGCAACGTGTTCGAGAAACTCGGCGCGCGCAACCGCTGCCATGCCGTGGCGCTCGGCTTCCAGTCCGGCCTCCTGCAGCGCTGATCAGTTCCCGCGTTCCGGTTCGAGACGCGCGCGCATCGCGGCGCCGGCATCGGCCAGCGCCCTGCGTGCCGCGGGGCTGACCCGCGTGTACTGGGTGAACCCGTGCACGACGCCCGGATACTCGATGTAATCGACCGGCACCCCCGCTTTGCGCAAGGCCTCGCCCAGCCGCCGGCTGTCGTCGCGCAGCGGATCGAGACCGGCCGCGCTGACGAAGCACGGCGGCAAGCCGCGGAGGTCCGCCAGCAAAGGCGCCACCAGCGGATTGCGGCGCGCCTCCGGGAGGCCGGCGTAGGCGGCGTAGAAGAACTCCATGTTCAGCAACGGGCCACTGAACCTCGGAATGCCGAACAGGCGGTCGGATTCGGTGTCGCGGTCGATGCCGTAGACGCCATGGAAAAGCACCAGCTGCGCCGGCAACGGCAGCGCCGTATCGCGCATTCGCAAGGCGGCGGCGAGCGCAAGGTTGGCCCCCGCCGAAGCGCCCCCCAGCGCCAAAGCACCGGGCGATGCGCCGAACTCGCGTGCGTGCTCGCGCAGCCATCCGAACGCGGCCACGGTGTCGTCGAGCGCGGCCGGAAACGGATGCTCCGGCGCCAATCGGTAATCGAGCGAGACGATCCTGGCGCCGCTCTCCAGCGCCAGCACGCGCAGCGCCCTGTCGTCGATCTCCAGATCGCCGACGACCCAGCCGCCGCCGTGCAGGTGCAACAGCAGCGGTGCGGGCGAGCGCCCATCGGGATCGTACAGGCGAGCGCGCCGCATGCCGGCGGCGCCGGGGATCTCCAGTTCGCGCGTGCCTGCGAGCTGGGGCGGCTCCAGGTTCCATGCCGCAAACTGCTTCGCAGCGCGCACACGCATCGTCGCCGCGTCGGGCGCGGACCTTGACCGGGCCTCGGTCACCGCAGCTTCCATCGCTGCGAGAATGGGCTGCATGGCGGGTTCAACAAA
>DZCM01000081.1 GCA_022730295.1 Rhodanobacter sp.
CGCCAGCTTCATCGGCGATGGAACCCGGAATCCAGCTTCACAGGCAACGCCAGGAACTGGATTCCGGGTTCTACCCACGCGTGGCGCGGGCAGCCCCGGAATGACAAGGTAACTTTGTTGAACATCGACGCCAATCAGGTGCAGCGATGACGGGCGTCCTCCGTACCACCTTCATCCCGCTGTCATACGATGCGGCTAAGTTGCGCGGATGCTCAGAATCGGCTTCGTGCTACTCGCCCTCCTGGTCGCGACTGCGGGCGTCCCTGCGCAGGCGGCCGACGCAGGCATGGCCGGTCCGGCGGATACGACCCTGCTGATCATTCGCCACGGGGAAAAGCCCGCGCATGGCCGCGGCCTCGACGCGGCCGGAAGGCTCCGCGCGCAGGCCTACGTGCCGTGGTTCTCGCAACTTTCACTGGCCGGACGCCACGCCGCACCGAGCGCGCTCTATGCGAGTGCGGACACCCGCAATAGCGCGCGCGAGCGGCTCACGCTCGCGCCGCTGGCCCTTGCGCTCGGCGAGCCGATCCAGCTGCGCTTCGGCGAGGATCAGGTGCAGGCGCTCGCCGCGCATTTGCGCGCCAATCCGGTTTCCGGCGGCACTGTCCTGATCTGCTGGCATCACGGCCGCATGCCGAAGTTGTTGCGTGCCCTCGGCGCCGATCCTGCCGAACTGCTGCCGCAGGGCCGCTGGCCCGATGCCGTGTTCGATTGGCTGATCGTGCTGCGTTACGACGCTGACGGAAGACTCGTGCAGCAACAGCGAATGCGCATTCCGGTGGACGTGCCCGCTGAATGATGCGCGTCGCGGATCGTCAATGCCTCGACATCCAAACCGCATCCGAGATTCGGGGGAGCAACGGCGTGCCCTGCAAACGTACCGCATCCAGACGATTGGGATCCAGGCCCAGCAACGTCAGGATGGCCGGCGCGACCGAGGTCGTGGACACCGACGTTCGCACCAGGAGACCAGGGTTGGCGAGCATCGGCCCGCTCAACAGCAGCGCAACGTGTCGGTCGTCGTCGAGGAAACCGCCATGTTCGACGCGCTTGCTCGCGCCGGGCTGGCCGTAGATCACGTCATCGTCGGGAATCACCGCCAAGTCGGGGGCGCGATCATCACGTGCCGGGGACGGAAACCACAACGCGAGTCGGGGTCCCCACAGCACCTTGCGGATGCCGAGCTTCCCGCCGAGCGACTCAAGTCTCCGTGCCACCGCTCCGGCGAAGCGATCGTGCTGAAGCCAGATCAACGCACCATGATCGGCGGTGAGCTGCGCCAGTTCCCCCGGCGCCGCGGCGTCGATGACGCGACGCAACGTGGAGGTGTCGATGTGTCGGACCGGCCGATCGGCAATCGGACCATTCCCGTGCTTGGCGGTCACGATGATCACCGTGGAATTGGCCAGACTTCGCGCGATGAGTGCTCGACGCAGGCTCCCGATCATCGCATCGAGGCGCACCAATGCAGCCTCGAGAGCAGGCGTGGGCGCGCCGCTGGCATTGGCGTAGCCGGCGAGCTTCTGCGCGACGTTGATGGTCTGGAGATTGAGGCCGAACAATTCCGGCACTGGCGCATGCGTTTGTCCATCATTACGCAATCCGTCGATCTCGTTGATCACCGCGTGCACCTTGCCGGCATCGTACGCCTCGGTGTGCTCGATCGAAGCCGTGACCCGGTCGGAAGCAGACGGCGCGTCCTCGCCGTTGGCGCCGATCTCGGGCGTATACAGGTCGTCCACGCCGTCGCCATGCGGACCCTCGACGATCGCGTAAGCGGGATGCTTGTCGGCCCAGGCGGTGTAACCGCCCGCGGCGTGGACTACATCGAACACGGTGTTCACGCGCAGGTATTGCCACGGCTCCACGGGCGCGCAGCCATGTCGCGGATCGCGCGGCAGTTTGGCCCGAGCGATGCCATGCGAGCCCTTGCCGTCGATGGCTTCGTTGTAAGCCACGCGCGCGCCATTCGGCTTGCACGCTCCACCGGGCGGCGCAAAGCCACGATCCCAGGTGACGTCGTAATACACGCCGGTGGCAGCCGGCGTGCCGCCCGTCACCAGTGCCAGCAGGCCGGGAAACGAATCCGCCGGCGCCGGCGACCGCGCCTGGGTGTAGTCGATGCCGTGCCGGGCCAGTGCCGCCAGGGTCGAGTGCGGGTGCGACGCGATGAAACGTTGGAGATCGATCGCGTGCAACCCGTCGACGCTGACCAGCAAGACGTGTTTGACCGAATCCGTCCCGGCGCTTGCACGCGCGGGCACGGTTGTCGAAAAAACGCAAAGCGCCAACATTGCGGTCGCGAGGAGACCGCGCCGGGCATTGCGCCCGGCGTCACCGTGATTCATCGTCGTCTCCACCATGTCAGCGCAGCGCGATCGACAAGGTCCCCATCACGCTGCGCCCTGCCACCACGTAGAACAGCGGCACATTGTTGCCGGTATAGCCGGCCAGGGCGGCCAGTTTGTGGGTATCCGCGAGATTGAAGACCTGGAAGCCGAGCTTGCTGCCGCGTGGCAGGAACGAGGATCCGGGAAACGTGTAATGCAGGTTGAAATTTTCCACCGTCAGCGCCGGCAACCTGTAAATCCCGATCGGGTTGCCGTTGGCGTCCACGGCCGTATCGCCGAAATTGCTGCCGGTGTACTTGGCCAGCAGCGAGGCCCGCCATGCTCCGTCGTGGTAGAGCACCCCCGCCGCCGCCGTGGTCCTGGGCACGCCGGCCAGTTGCAGGCCGGTGCTGTCCTGGGTCGCCTTGTTGTAACTGGCGTTGGCGTACAGGCTGAAGCCCGCGCCCAGCAGGTAACTGCCTTCCACCTCGGCACCGCGGAACCTGGTGCCGCCCAGGTTCTGGAAATAAGTGACGCCGGCGATCTTGGTCTTCTTCACCTGGTTGCTGAAGTCGATGTCGTAGAGGGCGGCCGACAGGCTCAAACGACCGCCGCGAAACACCGTACCGATCTGGTAATTCGTGGTCTGCTCGGGCTGCACGTTGGCCGTTGCCTGGCCCGGGTCCGGCACGTAGTAGAGATTCTCGTTGGGCGCCAGGTAGCCCTTGGCCGCCTGCACATAGGCGGACCACTCGGGCGTGATCATGTAGTGCAGGTCCAGCGAGGGCAGCGCCTTCTTCCAGGTCTGGCTGTAGTTGCTGGGCAACTTGGTCTTCTGGTTGATCGGCGCGTCGTCGTGACGGCGAAACCACACGTACTTGACGCCGCCGGTCAGGGTCAGTTGCGGGGTGATGGCCCAGGCGTATTGCAGGTATGGCTGGGCCACGTCGAAGATGCCGTTGATCCAGCGGCCGTAGGCCTTGATCGGAACCGTGTTGTTGATCGCACCGTTGTTGCTGAGATCGATGTTGACCTCGAAGCGGTGATAGAGCTGGCGGTTGTACCAGATGCCGTAATCCAGCATGCCCGGCCCCAGCGCCTGACTGAAGCGCAGGATGTCGCCCCAGTTGCGGTAACGCATGTACATCCGCTGGCCGGGAATGTTGTCCGGGCCGTACACGGTGCCGTTGGGCGTATCCGCGCCCGCCGGAAACGTGCCGTCCGGCATCAGGCAGTTGACCTGGCCGTAGTCGCAGCCGCCGCCGTTGGGATCGAGACCGTTCCAGCCGTTGTGGTAATCGGAATACGTATACAACTTGTTGTCGACATGCACGCCGCCGAGGATCGAATCCAGGCCGATGTATTCGAAGTCGGTCTTGACGGTGTCGTAGTTGTAGTACTGCGCGGCGTAGGCCTGGCTCTGCGGATTGTCGCTCAGGCCGTAGCTCGGTCCGAAAATCTGGATCTGGCCGGGCAACGTGCTGGTGAACGGCGGCGTGCCGTTGTTGACGGCGACGTAGGGATAACTGGTGGCGCCGACGGTGGCGGCGTTCATGCCGGAGTTCTGGTTGAGCATCGAAACGAAACTGAGCACGGTGCTGTCGCCGAACGGCTTGACCAGCTTCATGAACAGGTTCTTGCGGTCCAGCTTGGCGTTGCTGAGATAGCCGTCCGTGTTGAGTTGCCGGAAATCGATGAATGCCCGCGCGTTGCCGTATTGCGGCAACAGGCCGGTGTCGAATTCGGCACCATACAGCCAGGTGCCGAAACTGCCTGCGCTGCCGTACAGGGTCGTCTGCGTGTAGGGCAATGGATCCCTGGTGTGGATGCCGACCGTGCCGCCGAAGGTCGCATAACCGACGGTGGAGGCGTCGCCCGGACCCCGGTCGATGGTGACTGCACCGAGATCCTGCGGCATGAAGTAGTTGGAGGAGTGGTGCGTGAAGTCGTTGGCATCGCCTACCGGCACGCCGTCCCAGGTCAGGTTGTACTGGCCGTCCTGGAAACCGCGGATGCTGAGGCCCTTGCTGTCGCCGATCCCGGGGCCGTTGGGCGTGATGTTGACCACGCTGGGCGCTATCGCCACAACGTCATTGTAGTTCGCGGTAGGCGCGCTCGAGTTCTCGATGTAATCCCGGCCGATGATGGATTTCGGTTGCGTCGCCTTGAGTGAGCCGCGCGTCGGTGCGTGCTCATCGTGCTTGAGCGCCTTGCCGTGCACCTCCACGGTCGGAAGCGTCTGGGCTTCGGCAAGCGACGCGGCCGGTGCCGAAGCCGCACGCGCGGCAGGGACGGCCAGCACACCTGCGATGGCAACTGCGAGCAGCGAAAGACGGTGATGTTGCGAGCAAAGGTAACTCATGGGAATCGATCTCTCTCGAACTGTGCATGGATGGGGAGCGGCGATTCGCGAATCGCACGAACGATTGATAAAAATCCGTTCAATCTTTTCGTACGCAAATGACAGAACCGCGATCGGACGATTGCGATCGCGTGACAGACTTTTTTGCGCAAGCTGATCACCGGGTCCGCGACCGCCCTCGCGGACCCGGCTTCCCGCGCGCATCCACTGTCACGCCGCGGTCACGCCTCCGTCATCGGCCTTCAATGCGCCAGCGCGATGATCGACATCAATCAATGGAGATACCGGCATGCACATCGTATTTGTCAGTGAAACCTGGCCGCCGCAGGTGAACGGCGTGGCCTTCACCGTGAAGTCGCTGGCGCAAGGCATGGCTGCACGCGGACACCAGATCGAAGTTGTGCGGCCCGGCGCCAGCGGCCGCGATGGTGGCGTCGACCTGGTGTCTGCGCGGGGCGTTCCGCTGCCGCAATATCCGGGCCTGCTGGTTGGCATGCCGCAAGGCGGCGAACTGCGCAAGCGCTGGCGTACAAGGCGGCCCGATGCGGTCTACATCGCCACGGAAGGCCTGCTGGGCATCTCCGCGATGCGCGCGGCGAATGCGCTGGAGATTCCCACGGTCACGGGCTTCCATACGCGATTCCACGATTACGCCGCGCACTACCGCATGGGCCTGCTGGCGCCCTTCGTGCGCTCGCGCCTGCTGCAGTTCCATCGGCGTGCACAGATGACACTGGTCCCGACCCGCGCACTCGCCGAAGAGTTGATGCAGGCAGGTATACAGCATGTCGGCAGGCTACGACGCGGTGTCGACACCGATCTGTTCTCACCGCAACGTCGTGATCCCGCATTGCGCGCAAGCTGGGGCGCCGACGACGACACCCCGGTGCTGCTGTGCGTGGGCCGGATCGCGGCGGAAAAAGGCCTTGGACTGGCGCTGCAGGCGTTCCGGGCCTTGCAGGCACGGGCACCGGCCGCGCGCATGGTGATGGTCGGCGACGGACCGCAACGCGCCGCGCTCGCGGCCGCCTATCCGGACGTGCTGTTTGTCGGCACCAAACACGGCGAGGAACTGGCGGCGCATTACGCCAGCGCGGACGTGTTCCTGTTCCCGAGTCTGACCGAGACCTTCGGCAATGTCGTGCTGGAAGCCATGGCATCCGGCCTCGCGCTGGTCGCGTTCGATCGGGCCGCGGTGCAGGAGCACGTGGCCAACGGCATCTCCGGTCTGGTCCTGCCCGTGACCGACGCGCGCGGCTTCGTCACGTCGGCCTACGAATTGAGCCTGGATACCGCGACGCGCCGGATGCTCGGCACCAACGCCCGGATCGTGGCCCAGCATTGCGCGCCGGAAGCGGTCATCGCCGATTTCAGCAAGCTGCTGCATGGCATGGTCAGGGAGCACAACCATGATCCCGTCGACGCCGCCGCATGATCCCCTGACATGGCGGACCATTGATCCGCTGCTGTGCCGGGCGGCCAGCCGCTGGGCATCACGCCGTGGCATCCATTGTTTCTTCGGGGTCATCAGCCGGCTCGGGGATGGCTGGTTCTGGTACAGCCTGATCGCGGCGATCGCCCTGTCCGGGGGAGGCCGGGGACGCCTCGTGGCCCTGCAAATGCTGGGAACCGGATTCGTCGCGTGGCTGCTCTACCGCAGCCTGAAACGGCGCACCCGCCGGCCGCGCCCGTTCCACACGCATGCGGACGTGATTGCGCGCGCGGCGGCGCTGGACGAATACAGCTTTCCATCCGGTCACACCTTGCATGCGGTCAGTTTCAGCATCGTGGCGATCTGGTGGTTTCCGTTCCTGGCCCTGCCGTTGGTCGTGTTTGCCAGCCTGGTCGCGATGTCGCGGGTCGTGCTCGGCCTGCACTACCCGACCGACGTTCTGGCAGGGTTTTCGCTCGGCGCGGCACTCGGTGCCGGCTCCCTGTGGGTATGCTCGACATTGATTCCGGCCGTGGTCTGACCGGCCTTTGCATTCCAGCAAACGGTTCGTCCGGCAATCCGGCACCGGCGCCTGTCACGGGCCTGAAACATGACTGCGTTTCAATCACCGCTGCAAGACAATCCGGCGTGTCGCAGCAGGCGAAGACGCGTCCGGACGCAGAAAGCCGTACACGGCATTTGCGACACCTCGCCTGCATGACCTGCCACCATACTTGGTGGCCGACAGCGGCAGGATGGCGCAGGGACAACATGATGCAAGACATGAATCGCGGCTCCCGCGCATCCGAGTGAGCGCGCATGAAATCAGTACCCGACAGAACCAATCCTGCCTCCGCTGACGCTGACGCCGCAACCGCGGCGGATACCGCGGCCATCGATTTTCGCCGCCCCGATCTGTATCTCAACCGGGAATTGTCGGCCCTGGAGTTCAACTGGCGCGTGCTCGCGCAAGCGCGCAACCCCGAAGTGCCGCTGCTGGAACGGCTGCGCTTCCTGTGCATCTCGGTACGCAACCTCGACGAATTTTTCGAAGTCCGTGTGGCCAGCATCAGGCACTGGATCAACTACGGCGACGGCCGGCCCGGCCCGGACGGCAGGCCGTTGACCGAGGTGCTGGCGCAGGTGCGCGAAAACGCCATCCGCCTGATGAATGCACAATACGAAACCTGGAATCAAGAACTGCGGCCGGCCATGGCCCGCGAAGGCATCCGTTTCGGCGATGCCGATCAGTGGTCGCCAGCGCAAACCGAATGGGCGCGCGAACACTTTCTGCGCGACATCCTGCCGGTCCTCTCGCCGCTCGGCCTGGATTCGGCCCACCCGTTCCCGCGCATCCTCAACAAGAGCCTCAATTTCGCGGTGGTGCTGCACGGCCGCGACGCCTTCGGCCGCGAAGGCAACGTGGCCGTGGTGCGCGCGCCGCGGTCGCTGCCGCGGGTGATCCAGATTCCGTCCGGGATCGCCGAATCGCCGCACCATTTCGTGTTCCTGTCCTCGCTGCTCGAACGTTTCGCCGACGCCATGTTCCCGGGTATCGAAGTGCGCGGCGCCTGGCAGTTCAGGGTTACGCGCGATTCCGAACTCGAACTGGAGGAAGACGAAACCGAGAACCTGGCGCGCGTGCTCAGCGAGGAACTGCGCGAGCGCGGCTACGCGGAAGCGGTGCGGCTGGAGCTGGGCGAGGAATGCCCCGCGGAAATTCGGCAGATGTTGCTGGTCAACTTCGGCTTGAGCGACGCCGACGTGTATCTGTGCGACGGGCCGGTCAACCTGCACCGTGTATCCGCCGTGTATGACATCGTCGACCGCCCTGACCTGAAGTATCCGCCGTTCGTACCGGCCATGCCGGCCGTGTTCACGCAGGGCGCCAACATGTTCGACGTCATCGGCGACAGCGACGTGGTGCTGCACCACCCGTTCGAATCCTTCGCGCCGGTGCTCGACCTCGTGCGCCAGGCCAGCGTCGATCCGGACGTGCTCGCGATCCGGCAGACGCTGTATCGCGTCGGCGAGGATTCGCCCTTGATCGGTTACCTGATCGACGCCGCGCGTTCGGGCAAGGAAGTCACCGTGGTGATCGAACTGCGGGCACGCTTCGACGAGGAAGCCAACATCCGGTTCGCGGATCGCCTGCAGGAAGCGGGTGCGCAGGTGGTGTACGGCATCGTCGGTTACAAGACCCACGCCAAGATGCTGCTGATCGTGCGCCGCGAGCGCGGCTCGTTGCGGCGCTATGCGCACCTCTCGACCGGCAACTACCACCAGGCGACCAGCCGCCTGTACACCGACATCGGCCTGATGACCCGGCACGCCGGCATCTGCGAGGACGTCGGCCGGATCTTCCAGCAGTTGTGCAGCCTCGGTCCGATCATCGAACTCAAGTATCTGTTGGAATCGCCTTTCAGCCTGCAGCGGGGACTGCTGGCGATGATCGAGCGCGAAATCGCGCACGCCAAGTCGGGCAAGCCGGCGCGCATCGTTGCGCGCATGAACGCGCTGAACGATCCCGTGATGGTGGAGGCCCTCTATCGCGCTTCCTGCGCAGGCGTCGAGATCGACCTGATCGTGCGCGGAGCGTGCATGCTGCGCCCCGGTCTGCCCGGCATTTCCGAACGCATCCGCGTGCGTTCCATCCTCGGCCGCTTCCTCGAGCACAGCCGGGTCTACTGGTTCGCCAACAGCGGCGATGCGGAATTGTATTGCTCGTCGGCCGACTGGATGGAACGCAACCTGGCGCGCCGGGTCGAGGTCTGCTTCCCGATCCGCGACCCGCGCCTGGCCGCACGCATCTTCAGTGAGGCCTTGCAGAACTACCTCGACGACAATGTGGAGGTCTGGCAGCTGGATGCGGACGGCCGGTACCACCGCGCCACGCCCGGTGATGCCACGCCGCATTCGGCGCAACGCTGGCTGCTCAAACAGTTTGCCCCCTGAACGTCGCGACCCGTCACAATCGGGGCGGGCAACCTTGGAGAGCAACGTGCCGAACAGCCGCAATGCACGCATCCGCGATGGCGATCTGCTCGCGTCGGTCGATCTCGGCTCCAACAGTTTCCATTTGCTGGTCGCGCGTTGCGAACGCGGCGAACCCAGACCGATCGACCATTTGCGCGAAAACATCCGGCTGGCGGCGGGGCTCAAGGCCGACGGCAGCCTCGATCCGACGCGCCGCAATGCGGCCCTGCAATGCCTCGCGCGTTTCGGCCAGCGCCTCGCATCCCTGCCGTCCGAGCGTGTACGCGCAGTGGCCACCAATACCATCCGACAATTGCGCACACCACTACCCTTCCTGCGCCAGGCCGAACGCGCGCTCGGGCATGTCATCGAAGTGGTCAGCGGCCACGAGGAAGCACGGCTGATCTGGCAAGGCGTGGCACACACGTTGCCGCGTTCGCGCGAGCGCCGGCTGGTCGTCGACATCGGCGGCGGCAGCACCGAATTCATCGTGGGGCGCGGCCTTGAACCCGAGCTCACCGAAAGTGTGCAGATCGGCTGCGTCGCCTCGAGCCTGCGGTTCTTTCCCGACGGTCGCATCACGCCCAAGCGCTGGCAACGCGCGCAGGAAGAAATGGGCATGGTGATCCAGCAATTCGCCGCGGAATATCGCGGAAAGGGTTGGAGCGAAGCGTGGGGTGCATCGGGCACCGTACGCGCGATCGCGACGATCGCCGGGACGATGGGCGGCGAAGCCGATGCCATCACCCGTGCACCGCTTCGACGCATGCGCGATGCGCTATTGCAAGCCGGGTCGGTGGGCCGCATCGCGCTGCCGGGCATGAGCAAGGAACGTCGACCGATCATCGCGGGCGGCATTGCCATCGTCGAGGCGATGTTTGCTGCGCTCGACCTGGAATGGCTCGGCGTCAGCGATGGGGCGATGCGCGAGGGGCTACTGTGGGATATGCTCGGACGCGCCGCCGGACACGATCCGCGCACCGCCAGCATCCGCGGCCTGGCGCAGCGCTACGGCGTGGACCAGGCCCAGGCACTCCGCGTGCAGTCCGCGGCGATGCGCCTGTTCGACATCGTGGCTACCGAGTGGCAACTCGACGCGCGCGCCCGCGAATGGCTGGCCTGGGCGGCCTACGTCCACGAACTGGGTCTGGCCATTTCGCACAGCCAGCACCATCGCCACGCCTGGTACATCCTGCGGCATTCGGACCTTGCCGGTTTCAACACGCTCGACCAGCAGGTGCTGGCGGCGATCGTCTGTAATCATCGTCGCAAGCTCGTCCCCGAGCTGCTGGCCGCCCCGCCAGACCGATTGCGCGAACCGGTCAAGCGGGTCACGGCGCTGCTCAGGCTGGCGGTGCTGCTGTGCCGCACCCGCGACGCGACGATCTGGCCTCGCCGCGTCAGTGCGCGGCCCAATGGCCTCGTCCTGAACATCCCGAAATCGTGGCAGCGGCGTCAGCCGCTTACGCTCGCCGACCTGCGCAACGAGCGGACAGCGCTTCGGGAGTTGGGTGTGCGGCTGGTACTGGAATCCGGCTGAGCGCGCGCGGCAGGCAAAACGTTGTTGCATGAAGCCAAAAAAACAGCGGGCCTTCCTGGCCCGCTGCCAACGTGGACCTGCCGAGGGCCGACGTTTGGAGAGTCTGGATGTG
>DZCM01000010.1 GCA_022730295.1 Rhodanobacter sp.
ATGGCGTTGCGGGAATCGAGTGGCGCGGTTTTGATCCGGCGCCGCATCAACAGCACGGGACGGCCGGCCGAAAGCGAGATGGAGGCAATTGAGCCGGAACGCCAGCGCGCCACTCAGCCGAGGATGTGCTGCAACACTTCGCGCAGGGTTTGCTGGTCGGCGCCGCTGAGCGTACCAAGCGTTTTGCGCAGCAGCGACTGTTCTGCAGTGAAAAGAATCGGTTTGAAAACGGACGGCTTCAACAGTCCCGCACCACGCCAGTCAGCGGTGAGTGCCTCGCCAAATCCCAATGTTGGTCGAATCTGGCTGGTGATGGCCAGCAGGATTACATCTGCGCGGTTGCGCTGGTAGGCCGCGTTGCTGATGACCGCGGCGGGTCGTTGCTTGTATCCGGCCTGGTCGGTGAACGGAAACCGCACCAGTACCACGTCGCCAAAATTACAGGCGGTCGTAATCGGCATCGGCGGGATCACCCCAGATTGCTTCGAGCGTGTTCTCGGACACTACCTGCGCCGCCAGTACAAGGCTGCGATCTTCGTCGCGGTTGTTGAGGAAGTCGATGAAGTCCTCGACCTCGGCCACGCGCTCGGGCGGCAGCCGTTCGAGTTTCTTCACCATCTGTTCGATGTGTTGTTGTGCGGGCATGGTCGGTTACTTGGCCGAGGATCCGGTAGACGCGATTGTTTGCGTAATCGTGAGTATACTTCTTGCGGTTGGATGTGCGGCGCGAAAGCTTGTCGCCTTGTCTGGGTTGCCTCGAATCGACCGCTACTTCTTGCTGCGCAAGCGTTCTACAAGTGCGCGCAGGGTGGCTTGCGCTTCGGGTGCGAACCAGCCGTCCAGAAAATCTTCGACGGGAAGTGAGCCAGGATTTTCGAACAGGCGCGCGAGGTCGGCGCGTGCCATCGCGCGTGTCGTGAGCATGGCCTGGCGCGGCAGTGCGAGCATGGCTTCCAGCCACACCAGCGTGCGTTGCACGACATGATCGACATCGGTCAGTTCATCGACCATGCCCGCAGCGAGTGCAGCCTCGGAATCCAGCAGCGCGCCGGCTGTGAGCAGGCGCTCCGCGCGGTAGCTGCCGACCAGTCGCCGCAACCCGGCCTGGATGCAGTCGGGCACGGTGAGACCGACTTGCACTTCGTTGAGGCCGATCCGGAATTCACCGCTTGCCATCACGCGGTAGTCGCAGAAGATTGCGAGCACCGCGCCGCCGGCCGGGCTGTGGCCAGTGACGGCGGCCGCAACCGGAATCGGCGCGCGCGCCAGCGCGGCGCACACGCCGAAGAAGTCGTTCCAGAACGCGCGCATCGCAGCGCGGTCCAGTTGCAGCAGCGCGGGGATGTCGAGTCCGGCGGAGAACAGGCCGGGAGATCCGGATAGCACCAAGGCTGCAGCGCCGTTGCGGGGAGCGTCGGTGATCGCGGTGCGCAATGCTGCGATGAGTTCCGGATTCAGCGCGTTGACCGGCGGCCGCGCGAGGTGCAGTTCGAGGATGCCGTGGTCGTGCTGGATCGTTTCGAGCATGAGGTGCTCCTGTTGTGGGGCGACGCGCAGGCGATTGTGCGTGGACTGGCATCCCCCCGCGCTTTTGGCGCGACCCCCTTCGTTTCGAAGGGGGTGGGCTTGATTCGCTTTCCCGAGTCCAGAGTCGAGTCCCGAGTGTTACATGTCTTTCGGTAGCCAGTGGTATTGGATCGTGTAGTCGACGGCAGCCTTGCCATGTGCCGGTACGGGCACCTCGAATTCCAGAAGTTGCGGGGTTTGCTGCGAAGGTTTGCTGCTGGACGATGCGACGGACCACTCGCGCCAACGGTTGGGATGTTCGCGCAGGGTCACCGTGCGCGCGGCATCGCCGCCGTTGCTCAGGGTGATTCGGTACGACTCGCTCATGCTGTGGGCGGCGGCGTCGACGTGGAACGATGTGCGCTCACGGTTGACGCGCAGGTCGAAGCTCTGGCCCAACTGCACCGCCACGTGCTGGCCTTTGGGCGTGTCCGCGACGTCGCCCTCTCCGAGCAGGGCAGGCGCGCCGTCGCTGTCGATCCACGCGCGCAACGTGCCCGCGGGCAAGGCGTCCGGTGCGGTGAAGGCCAGCGTGCTGGCAATCGCGCGATTCTTGTACTCGCCGTCGGCGTAGTCGCTGGTGCGCGGATGCGGCGGCGAATAGGCATTGCCGTCCTCGACAATGTATTGGCGTTCGCAGGACAGCGTTTGCGCGGGGTACAAAGGTGTCAACGTGACGGTTCCAGCGGGCAGGGTTACGGGTTCGCCCAAGGTGAAGCCGCGATAGTCGCCAAGCGATGCCTGCACTGGCATCGCGGCCGCGGCCAACGGCGCGGGCGCCGACATGGTACGGAAGCGTGCGATGCCGCGGTCGCCGAGGTTGGGTTGTCCCGCGACCAGCGTGATCGCGGCGCCGGAATAATCACGCCCGCTGCGGTTGGCGATGCTGGCTTCCATTTCGAACTGCATCCGGCAGGATGAGCCGCTCGCGAGGGTTGCCTTGTATGCAGCGCGCCAGCCGAGGCCGGACGTGGTGTAGGTGATTTGTGCATCGCGGTTCCCCGCAGACTTCGCATAGACGGAGAGCAACAGGCTGCTGCCTCCCGAGACGGAATCCGCAGGCAAGGTGACCGACGCGTACTGGTGGACGAAGTGCACCTTGCCGTCGGCAGTGCGCAGCATCAGCCCGGCGTCGGATGCACCCAGCAATTCACCGCTGAATTGCGGCCCGAGCGCTGTGTCGCTGCGCGAGTCGGTGGACACGCTCACCTCGGACCCGATCGCGCCGTCCAGAGCGCCGTTGGCACTCGCGTTGGCCAGCACCACGCGCTGGCCGAGCACCGTGACCTTTGATGCGCCGCCGAAGCCGACCGAGATCGCTTCCGGGTCCAACGTCGCCGGCAGCCCGCCGATGCGAAGTTCGTGTTGGCCGGCAGTGACGTCGAGCGCGCGCGTTTCGTGCACCAATGCGTGGCCGGTGTCGAGCGTGCCTTGCGAGGTGCCCGAAAAAAGCGCGTTGTTGTTGGCGTGATAGATCGTGAGCGTCGGTGCCGGCGCGGCCAGCATGGCGGGCGAGACGAGTAGTGCGGCGAGTGCTGCAGCAAGTGTTTTGCGAGGCATGGAGCATCTCCCGGTTGAACAAGAGGATTGGATGATAGACGCGACGCCTGAACCTGTCGTTCACTGCGGCGCCGGTCACGCGGCGGTGGCGATGTCCTGCAATAACGCTGCGACTTCGCTGTGGTCGTTGGCGCGCAGCAGGCGTGGCGCCAGCGCACGCAGCGCGGCGCGGTCGCAGTGCGCCAGCGCATCGCGTTGGGCGAGGATGCGGTCCGGTGACATGCTGAAGTCCTCCAGGCCGAGTGCCACCAGCAGCGGCGCGAAGGCCGGATCGCCGGCGATCTCGCCGCACAGGCACACCGGTTTGCGCGCGTGCCGCGCGTGGCCGATGATCCAGGCGAGCAGGTGCAGTACGGCCGGGTGCGCAGGCTGATAGAGCTTGCCCAACTGGTCGTTGTTGCGGTCCACCGCCAGCACGTACTGGGTCAGGTCGTTGCTGCCGATGGCGAGGAAATCCGCGACGTCCAGCAGCGCGCGAACATTGATCGCCGCAGCCGGCACTTCGATCATTGCGCCGAGTTCGAACTGGTCGGGGATTTCGTGGCCTTCGGTGCGCAGGTCGCGGGCGCATTCGTTCAACAGGCGGCGTACTTCGACCAGTTGCGCCGCATCGGTGATCATCGGCACGAGGATGCGCAGCGGCCCGTAGCAGCTCGCGCGCAGGATCGCGCGCAGTTGCGTGACGAACACATCGGGCTGGCGCAGCGACAGACGCACGCCGCGCACGCCCAGCGCCGGGTTGGGTTCGGAGGCCTCCACCAGTCCCGCGGAATCGGCCTTGTCGGCGCCGAGGTCGAGGGTGCGGATGGTGACCGGCTGCCCGCCCGCGCCGAACATGGCGTCGCGGTACGCGTTGAATTGCTCGTCTTCGTTCGGCAGTCCGGCGCTGGAAAGGAACAGGGATTCGGTGCGGTACAGGCCGACCCCGGCGGCGCCGAGATTGCGTGCCAGCTCGACATCGTCGGGACGCTCGGCGTTGGCAAAGATGCGTAGCGGGTGGCCATCGCGCGTGCGCGTTTCGGCGCCGGCCAGGCGCGCCAAACGCTGGCCCTCGCGCAGTGCGTCGCGTTGCCAGGTGCGAAATCGGGCGAGATCCTGCGCCGCGGGGTGCACCACCACTTCGCCGCGCACGCCATCGACCAGGGCGAGGTCGCCATCGCGCAGGTCGTCGAGTACGCCGGTGACGTTCACCAGCATCGGCAAGTGCATGCTGCGGGCGAGGATGGCGCTGTGCGAATACGGGCTGCCGGATTCGGACACCACCGCGAGAATACCGTGGCTGGCCAGGTGCGCGAGCTCGCCCGGGGCGATGCTGTCGGTGACCAGGATCTCACCGACGCGTGTCGCCAACTTTTTTTCTTCGTTGCTGGCCTGTCGCGCGAGTGCGCTCTGCACGCGTGCGATCACATGGCCAACATCCTCGCCGCGGCTGCGCAGGTAGGGGTCGTCCATCGCATCGAACACCGCCACGAGGCGGTCGCGCTGGGCTTTCAATGCGGCCTCCGCGCGATAGTGACCCTTGCGGATCATCGCACGCAGGCCCTCCCGCAGATCCGGGTCGTTGAGCAGCTGCGCGTGGGCATCGATGAACTCGCCAACCTCACGCGCAAGGGTGCCATGCAGCTTGCGCCGCAGTTCGGCAAGGTCCGCGTGCGCTGCAGCGAAGGCCTTTTCAAGGCGTGCGATTTCCGCATCAACCTCGGTATCCGGCAGCGGGCTGCTGTCGACGCTGAAGCGCGCGGGCCGTTCCAGCCGCACCCGGCCGAGCGCCATGCCCGGCGCGGCCGCGTTGCCGGGGAAGGCTCGCCTCATGCGCCCTCGTCGAACTTGCGGTTGAACAGGTCGACCACCGCATCCAGCGCGGCGGTTTCGTCGGGGCCTTCTGCGCGCAGCAGCAACGGCGTGCCGATGGCGGCCGCCAACATCATCACGCCCATGATGCTCTGGGCGTTGACCTCGCGGCCGTCGTGGATCACCCACACGCTGGACTTGAAGCCCTGCACGAGTTGCACCAGCTTGGCCGACGCGCGCGCGTGCAGGCCGAGCTTGTTGCTGACGACGACTTCCTTCTCGACCATCGGGGCATTCCGGGGTGTTGGCGCAGGCATGCCGCTACGTTACCAAAACCTGGAATCCCGGTCGTGGTGCTCAGGCTTTGTCGATGCAAATTCCACTGCGTCCGCCGCTGGCGGCGACTTCGGCCAGCTCGTCCAGCGGTTTGTCGACGTAGTTGAGCACGCGCAGCAGCATCGGCAGGTTGAGGCCGGATACGGAGCGGGCGCGCAAGCCGCGTGCGGCGAGCTTGTTGGCGATATTGCAGGGCGTGCCGCCGTAGAGGTCGGCGAGCACCAGCACGCCGCCGCCATGGTCGAGCGCCCGCACGGCGCGCGCGGCGGCGTCGAGCAGGGCATCGGGGTCGTCGTTGGCGCCGACTTCCAGCGCATCCAGTTGGCAGGGCAGGCGCGGCATCACATGCTGCGCAGCGGCGATCAGCGCGCGTCCGATTTCTTCGTGGGTCAGCAGCAGGATGCCGGCCGGCGCAACTTCATCCGGGCGGAGGGCGGTGGCTGTGGTCATGGTGGAGCGTCGGGGAAGGATGCCAGGTACCGTGCAAGATTCGATCCAAACAAGGTAACCCGGTCACTCCAGTTCACGGTGGAAGATGAGAACCTGGTCGCGGATCGCACGATAATGCTCGGCGAGGCATTCGGCAATGTACACCGAACGGTGGCGGCCGCCTGTGCAGCCGATCGCGACGGTCAGGTAGCCCTTGTCTTCGTTGTCGAAGCGTGGCAGCCACGCGTCCAGGAAGGTTTTGATGTCAGTCAGGTATTGTACTACGAGTCCCTGGCCAGCGAGGAATTCGCGGACCGCGGCGTCCTGACCGGAAAGCGGGCGCAGGCGCGGGTCCCAATGGGGGTTGGGCAGGCTGCGTGCGTCGAACACGAAATCGCAGTCCGCGGGCAGGCCGCGCGCGTAGGCGAAGGATTCGAACATGAGGGTCAGGCTGCCGTGGGCGCCGCCGTAGCCGGTCGCGATCTGGCGCCGCAGCTGGTGCACGTTGGTGTCGCTGGTGTCGATCGCGCGGTTGGCGATCGCGCGCAGCGGGCGTAGCCGTGCGCGTTCCTCGGCGATGGCATCGACCAGTGAGCGGCCATGTTCCGACAGCGGATGCCGACGGCGCGAGTATGCGTAACGCTTCAACAGCACCTCATCGTTGGATTCAAGGAATACCAACTCGGCGTCGGCGCCGGCCTCGGCCAGCTTGGAGAGCGCCTCGGGCATGTGCTCGAGGTCGCCGCGGCTGCGCACGTCGACGCCTACCGCCATGCCGGGCAGTACGCCGCGATCGCCTTCGCCGAGCGCGCGGTACAACGACACCAGCAATGCTGTCGGCAGGTTGTCGACGCAGTAGAAGCCGAGATCCTCGAAGGCGCGCAGGGCCACCGTCTTGCCGGCGCCGGAGAGCCCGCTGAGGACGACGACGCGGGTCGGCGGGGAGTCGTGGGCGGTGGTCATTGGCGGCTCATCCGGGTTGCCGTTGCAGGCGTGCGGCTTGCCTGTCCATGAAGATACGGGCTTGGTCGATGCCCTGCGATTTCAGCTTGTGGCTGCGCACGGCTGCCTCGACCAGCACGGCGAGGTTGCGCCCGGGCGCGACCGGAATGGTGATCTGCGGAATCTTCACGTCCAGTACCTCGCGGGTACCGATGTCGCCGGTCAGACGCACCATCGCGTCCCCGGATTCGTCACCCGCTGGCGTCAGATGCACGATCAAACGCAGGTACTTGGATCGCTTGACCGCGGCGTGGCCGAACATCTCGCGCACGTTGAGGACGCCAAGGCCGCGTACTTCCAGCAGGTCGCGCAGGATCTCCGGGCAGGCACCATCGATGACGTCGGGCGCGATCAGGGTGAACTCGGGGGCGTCGTCGGCCACCAGCCGGTGGCCGCGGGTGATCAATTCCAGCGCCAATTCGCTTTTGCCGCTGCCTGGTGTGCCGGTGATCAGCACGCCGATCGAATGCACCTCCATGAACACGCCGTGCAAGGTCACCTGCGGTGCCAGCGCACGCGCCAGCTTGTACTGCAGGAAGGTCAGCAAGTCGTGCCCGCGACGCGAACTCACCCACAACGGCGTGCCGGTTTCCTCGGCGGCATCGCGCAAGTCGGCGGGGACGGCCTGGTCCTTGGTGACGATCAGCGCGATCGGCTGGTGCGCGAAGATCTTCTGCACGGTTTCCCAACGCTGGCGCGCGTCGAGTCCGTCGAGATAGTTGAGTTCCTCGCCGCCGACGATCTGCAGCTTGTTGGGATAGATGATGTTGAGGTAGCCGACCTCGGACGGACGCCGCGACCCGGCGCTGCCTTGTTGCAGGGCGCGCTCGGCGCCAGCCTGGCCCGCCACCCAGCGCAGGGCCATGCGTTCGCGGATGTCGTCGAAGAGTTCGCGCGCGCTGAGTCGGTTCACGTCTCGTCCCCGTCCGCGGTAGCGGACGGGGACATTGTGCCAGTGTGCACGGAGGCTTGCGATACCGCGAACCGGCAGACCTGCATCACGAAGCGGCGGTTGTGAGAAGTCGGTGCAGGGAAGCCCGTGCTGATGCCAGGCGGCCGTGGGGCATGACCTTGCAGTGATCCGCGGCGAGGCGGCGATCACGGACGCTCGCAAGCCTACGCGTTCGCAACGCTTATGCGAGGTCGCGGATGTCATCCCGCCCGTGCGTCCGCCGCTTGTCCTTGTGCCGGCGTACCTGCGCGTCGAGCTTGTCGAATAGCGCGTCGATCGCGGCGTACATGTCGTTGTCGACCGCGTCCGCATGCAAAACCGTGCCGGCCGCGGCCAGGGTGGCCTCGGCACGGTGGGCCAGGCGGTTCTTTTCCACCTCCAGCACCACGTTGAGTGAAGTCAGGTTGTCAAACCGTCGCGCCAGGCGTTCGCGTCGAACATCGACGTAATCGCGCAGCGCCGGGGTGATGTCGATCTGGTGACCGCTGACCTGGATTTGCATGATTGACTCCTCGGCATCAGGTGGTGGTGTGCGCCCGGGTGGTACCCCGGACTGGCGTCGTGTGGACGCCGTGGTTGAAAAGTTTTGCCTGTCCTCCCTGTTTTGGATTGCCCCTTGCGGGGAAAGTTGCATCAAGCGTGCCGGATGCTGCGTAAACGTTTCGTTCGACTCAACGCGCACGCAGTCGCTCGCTGGAACTTGCGATGCGCATTTGCTCGCGGTACTTCGCCACTGTCCGTCGGGCGACCCGGATGCCGTGCTGGTTCAGTTGTGCAGTGAGCGCCTGATCCGAGAGCGGCTTGCGGGTGTCTTCCTCGTCAACGAGCTTCTTGATCAAGGCCTGGATGGCCGTGGCCGAAGCGCTGCCGCCATCTTCGGTCGCAACACCCGACGAAAAGAAGTGCTTGAACTCAAAGGTGCCGCGCGGCGTGTGCAGGTATTTGCGGGTGGTGACGCGCGAAATCGTGGATTCGTGCATGCCAAGTTCTTCGGCCAGCTCACGCATCACCAGCGGCTTCATCGCCTCGGGGCCGTAATCGAGGAAGGCACTCTGGACGCGCACGATGGACTGCGCGACCCGGAACAGGGTGTCAGCGCGCGATTGCAAGCTTTTCATCAGCCAGCGCGCTTCTTGCAGCTGCCCCCGCAGCCAGGCGGCGTCGCCGCGCCGTGCGCGTGCGATCAGGTCGCAATAGTGCCGATTGATGGCCAGTCGAGGCTGGCAATCGGGCGACAGCGAGACGCGCCAGCGGCCGCTGATCTTCACGGCGTACGCATCGGGCGAAACGTACTCGGTCGGTGCCGGATCGAATGTGTTGCCAGGATGCGGGTTGAGCGTGCGGATCAGGTCCGCGGCCTCGGCAACGGCATCCTCGCGAACACTCAGCTTGCGAGCCAGCCTGGCGAAGTCGCGGCGCGCCAACAGGTCGAGGTCGCCAGCCACGATGGCGCGCGCCAGCTGGCGGCCGGCGGTGGCGGGAGGCAGTTGTTCCAGTTGCACGCCCAGGCAGTCACCCAGATCCATGCTCGCCACGCCCGCCGGGTCGAAGTGCTGGATGCGTATCCGCACGGCGTCGGCTTCCTCCTTGTGCACGGGCGGCTCAAGTGATGCCAGCGCTGCCAGCACGGACTCGAATCCGTCGCGCAGATAGCCGTCATCATCGAGTGCATCGATGATCGTGAGCGCGATCGTGAGGTCGCGATCGGAATAGCCGTTGACGTTGGCCTGTGCCAGCAGGTGGGCGCGCAGGTCTACGGGCGCCGCATCCTGCGCTTCGAGATTGTCGTCGTCGTCGGCGGCGCTATGGCTGGACTTCGCCCATTCCACCACCTGCGGCGAATGTTCGTCCCAGTGGTCACTGTCTTCTTCGTGTCCGGAGTCGTCGTCGTTGCCGGCCCGTTCGTCGGCGGAGCCTGCGTCCGCTGCGCTGTCGGGCGCATCGTAGTCGCCCTCCATGCCGTCGAGGTCGATCAGTGGATTGGCTTCCGCGAGTTCGCGCAGTTCAACCTGCAGTTCCAGTTGCGACAACTGCAATAGCCGGATCGCTTGCTGCAGTTGCGGCGTCAACGACAACTGCTGGGAGTGGCGGAGCTGCAGGCCTGGCTTCATGGCGACTTTCGTGGACCGTCGCCTGCATGCTATACCGCCCGCGGCACCGTGAGTAGCCCGTCGGCACGCATTTTGCTTGCGGCGATCGCGCGCAGCCGGTCAATACCTGGATTCGGAGCGGGTGTTGTGAAAAGTCAGGCCATGGCTGGCCGTTCTGGGCTCTCCTTGCCAGATGGGTTGGGCGTCGCTGCGTCGCTGATTGGTGTAGCGATCAGGGATGATCGCACTACATTCTGAATTCGTGGCCCAAATAAACCTCGCGCACCTGCTTGTGGGCGAGGATTTCGGCAGGCGTGCCGCGCGCCAGTACCTTGCCCTCGTTCAGGATGTAGGCGTGCTCGCAGATGCCGAGCGCCTCGCGCACGTTGTGGTCGGTGATCAGCACACCGATACCGCGATCGCGCAGGTGGCGCACGATGCGCTGGATCTCGCCCACTGAAATCGGGTCGACGCCGGCGAAGGGCTCATCCAGCAGCATGAAGCGCGGGTTGGCCGCGAGTGCGCGTGCAATTTCGACGCGCCGGCGCTCGCCACCTGACAGGCTGATGCCTTTCTGGCCGGCGATGTGGGTGATTTTCAATTCGTCGAGCAAGGCGTCGAGCTCGGCGCGGCGTTTGCCGGCCGGCAAGTCGCTGCGCAGCTCCAGCACCGCCAGCACGTTGTCGGCCACCGAGAGACGCCGGAATACCGACGCTTCCTGCGGCAGGTAGCCGATGCCGCGGCGCGCGCGCTGGTGCATCGGCAGGCCGGTGATGTCCTCGCCGTCCAGCGTGATGTGGCCGGCATCCGGCTCGATCAGGCCGACGATCATGTAGAAGCACGTGGTCTTGCCGGCGCCGTTGGGGCCGAGCAGGCCGACGACTTCACCCTCGCGCATCTCGAAGCCGAAATCCTGCACGACCTGGCGCGTGCGAAAACTTTTCTGCAGCCCGTGTGCGGCCAGCATGAATCAGTGCGTTCCGGACGTGGATGCGGGCGCAGGTTTGGCGCCGGCGGGAGCCGGCTTGCTGCGCGGTTGCAGGGTGATGTGGACGCGGCCGCCGCTGGGCGCGTTGCCGGTGATCTGGCCGGTATCGGTGTTGTACACAAGTTTCTCGGCGTGGAACTCGCCGCGGCCCTGTTGCACGACCTCGGCGTTGCCAGTCAGGACGACGGTGTTCTCGGAAACCTTGTAGTCAACCGTTTGTGCCTGCCCGTGCACCCGGGTGCCGTCGTCCTGGGTTTGCTGGAAGCGTGCGGGATTGCCAGTCAGCACCACGCGCTGCCACTGGCTGGTGTCATTCGGATCGGTGTAGCCGGTGGCCTTGTCGCCGTCTGCGTTGAACGTGCCCTGATCCAGCTTCACGTTGCCGCTGAAGGTGATCTTGCCGCTGTCCTGATTGCCGGCGAAGCCGTCGGAATTGATGTGGATGAGCTGGGTCTTGTCGGAAGTCTTGGCCTGCGCCGCACCGCAAACCGACAATACGGCAGCCAGTGCAATCGACCATTCAATGCGTGCGAGGCGTGAGCGTGGCGTGGACATCGGCGAGCAACTCCAGGGTGCGGGTGTCGAAATCGGCCTTCATGCCGGTGCCGCGCAGTATAGAGCCGGGTTCCTGAATTACGCTCGGCGCGGCAGTCGCCATGCGCTTGTCCTGCGTCCAGACAGTCGCGTCGGCGGTGTGGATCTCGGCCTCGGATATCTTGCCCGCCGGCGGCCGCAGCATGTCGACCTTGCCGATCAGCTTGACGACGTTGTTGTCGGCACTGATCCATGCGTATTGTGAGGTACCCTGCCAAGCGGCGCCGTTCTTGCTGAAGAGCAAGTAGTGGGGTGCGTTGATGTACAAGGAGTCGTTGCCTTCGCGGCGCGCGAGGTGCGGCGCACTCATGGTGAACGCGAGCTTGCCGTCCTGACCGAACGCACGCATGGTGAAGTTGTCGAGCTCGTAGCTGGCGCGCGGCGGGCCGACCATCGCGACGGGTTTGGGTGGCGGCTTCAGCCACCACACCAGCAATTGCGTGAGCGCGGCGGCCATTGCCAGCGCCACCACCCAGGCCAGAGTGCGGCGATCCTTCATGCGCGTTGCGCAGCCAGGATCAATTCGGACACTTCGCGGGCCGCGCCTTCACCGCCCTTGGCGCGGGTTTGCCAGTGCGATGCGTGCACGACTTCCGGGCGCGCATTGGCGACTGCAATGGCCAGGCCGCACACCGACATTGGCGCGAGGTCGGGCAAGTCGTCGCCGACGTAACACGCTTCATCATCCTTGATGCCGGTGGCGTCGAGGATGTCGCGCAGGCATGCCAGCTTGTCGCGCTTGCCCTGGTAGACGTGGTCGATGCCGAGTTGTTCGGCGCGCAGTTCGACCGCGTGGCTGATGCGCGCCGAGATGATTGCGACTTCGATGGCGCGCTCGCGCAGCAGCTTGATGCCGAGTCCGTCGTGCACGTGGAAGGCCTTGATCTCGCGGCCGTCTTCGGTGAACAGCAAGCGTCCGTCGGTCAGCGTGCCGTCCACGTCGAACGCGACCAGACGGATCTTCGCGGCGCGGGCGAGGATTTCCGGTGGGATGTCAGTGTGGCTGGGCATGTCGCCTCGGGTGCGGGTCGCTGCGGAAGTATCGTTGATCGCGGCTGGCGTGTCCGGTTGCAACGTTCGCCTGCCGCAGGAAGGCGGATCGCGGGGGATGGATTCCCGGCTGCGGCAGCGGCATCCCCCCGCGCCTGCGGCGCGACCCCCTTCCCTTGGAAGGGGGTGAAAGAATGACGCTCACCCGAGTCCCGAGTCCCGAGCATCAAACCACCTTCGCGCGCAGCAGGTCGTGGATGTTCAACGCGCCGACCACTCGTTGCGCGGCGTCCACCACCAACAATGCGTGGATTTTGTGTTCTTCCATCAGCTGTGCGGCTTCGGCCGCAAGTTTGTCCGGACCGATCACCTTCGGGTTGCGGCTCATGCAGCGGCCAACCGCAATCCAGCGCAGGTCGACGGCGTCGTCATCAAGGGTACGGCGCAAGTCGCCGTCGGTAAATACGCCAGCGAGTTTGCCGTCGTCGTCAAGCACGGCGGTCATGCCGAGGCCCTTGCGCGACATTTCCATCAGTGCTTCGAGCAGGGTGGCGCTGGTGCTGATCACGGGGATGGCGGTGCCGGTATGCATCACGTCGGCGATCTTCAGCAGCTTCACGCCCAGCGCACCGGCCGGGTGCGAGCGCGCGAAGTCATCGGCAGTGAAGCCGCGCGCTTCCAGCAAGGCGATCGCGAGCGCGTCGCCGAGCACCAGCGCCGCCGTGGTGCTGGCCGTGGGGGCAAGCCCGAGCGGGCAGGCCTCGGTGGACACGCTGGCGTCGAGGTGGGCATCGGCATCCACGGCCAGCGTGGAACTCGGGTTGCCGGTGATCGCGATCAACTTGTTGCCCTGGCGTTTCAGGAACGGCAGGATCGTCAGCACTTCCTGGGTCTCGCCGGAGTTCGACACCAGCAGCACCAGGTCGCTGGGTGTGATCATGCCGATGTCGCCATGACTGGCTTCGCCGGGGTGCACGAAAAACGCGGGCGTGCCGGTGGATGCCAGTGTCGCGGCGATCTTGCGCGCGATGTGCCCGGACTTGCCCATGCCGGATACGACCACGCGGCCCTGGCACGCCAGGATCAACCGGCAGGCTTTGCCGAAATCACCGTTCACGTGTCCTGAAAGCGCCTCGATGGCTTTCGACTCGATGTTGATGACCTTGCGAGCGCTGGCGACGAGCGCGGCGTTGTCTTCGCCGCGCGCAACCGCGGATGCAGCGGGTGCGGTGCGTAGGGTCATGGCTGGGAATTCCTCATGCGGGCGTCCTTGTGCCGGTGTGGTGCCATCGATCCCCCGGTCGGCGATCCATGCCGGCGTGTAGCGGTCATGTGAATCCAGTAAGATGGAACGACATTGTAAAGGCTCGGCCCGCGCTCGCCGCCGCCCCGTCGTGATCCTGTTCACGTTCGGATCACGTAACCCCCATTCGTTCGAGTACCGCCCATGCAGGTTCAGGAACTGAAGGTATTGCTGGAGGGCGCATTTCCGGACGCCGATATCGACGTTGTGAGCCCCGACGAAGTGCATTTCCAGGCCACCGTGGTGGCCGAGACGTTCGCTGGCAAGTCGACCCTGGCTCGCCATCGCATGGTGTATGCGGTGCTTGGTGAACGCATGGGCGGCGAAGTTCACGCGTTGTCGTTGCGCACGTTGACTCCGTCCGAAGCAGGAACTGCCTGATGCCCAGGATCGTGATTTCGGGCGGCAAACCGCTCAATGGTGAAGTCTGGATTTCCGGCGCCAAGAACGCAGTGCTGCCAATTCTCGCCGCTTGCCTGCTGGCCGACGAACCGGTCACCATCGGCAACGTGCCGCACCTGCATGACGTCACCACCACGATGGAACTGCTCGGACAGATGGGCGCCGAGTTGTCCGTCGACGAACACATGCGGATACGGATCGACCCCACGCCGACCTATCGGTTTTTCGCGCCGTACGACTTGGTCAAGACCATGCGCGCGTCGATCGTGGTGTTGGGTCCGCTGATCGCCAAGTATGGCCAGGCCGAGGTCTCGTTGCCCGGCGGCTGCGCGATCGGTTCGCGCCCGGTCGACCAGCACATCAAGGGCCTGCGCGCGCTCGGCGCCGACATCGTCGTCGAAAACGGCTACATCAAGGCGCGTGCTGATCGTCTGAAGGGCGCGCGCATCGCGATGGACATGGTCACCGTCACCGGCACCGAGAACATCATGATGGCGGCGGTGTTGGCCCGCGGCACGACCGTGATCGAGAACGCGGCCGAAGAACCCGAGGTGTGCGATCTCGCGCACTGCCTCAACGCGATGGGCGCACAGATCAGCGGCATCGGAACCACCAGGCTCGTTATCGATGGCGTCGAGCGCCTGCACGGAACCGAGTACAACGTGCTGCCCGATCGCATCGAAACCGGCACTTTTCTGGTGGCCGGCGCGATCACCAGCGGGCGGGTGAAGGCCAAGCGCACGCGTCCGGATCTGTTGCAATCGGTGCTGTCCACGCTCGAGGATGCCGGCGCGCAGATCGATACCGGCGAAGACACCATCGAAATCGACATGCGCGGCAACCGGCCGCGCGCGGTCGATGTCACCACCGCGCCGTACCCGGCGTTCCCGACCGACATGCAGGCCCAGTTCACCGCGCTCAACTGCGTCGCCGAAGGCACCGGCGTGATCACCGAGACGGTGTTCGAAAACCGCTTCATGCACGTGCAGGAACTGCACCGCCTCGGCGCCGACATCAGGCTGGAAGGCAACACTGCGGTGGTGCGCGGTGTGCCGAAAATGTCCGGCGCACAGTTGATGGCGACCGATCTGCGTGCGTCGGCGTCGCTGGTGCTGGCCGGCCTCGTGGCCGATGGCGACACGGTGGTCGACCGCATCTACCACATTGATCGCGGCTACGAAAACATCGAGGAAAAACTCGGTGGCCTCGGAGCACACATTCGACGGCTGCCGACCTGACGCAGGGGCGGCGCGTGGCGCCGTGCGTCGCTTTCGTCGAGCTCGCGCAGGCATGAGTCGACGCTTTCCCTCTCCCTTCGGGAGAGCCACCATCCGTGGCCGAAAGCTCCGTGGTGGCGCGAAGCGCCGGGTGAGGGTACGCGCCTCACGGGAATCAGCGATTGCCGTCATCCCGGCGCAGGCCGGAATAAATTCTCCCTCCGCCCCGTTTACGCGGGAAGCTGCCCGCAGGGCGGACGGGGGACGCGTTCGCGAAGTCGCAGGCAATTGGCAGACGTTTCGCTCGCATCTGCGGCGAGCGCGCTGGATCTCGCTGGTTTCGTCATCCCGGCGCAGGCCGGAATAAATTCTCCCTTCCCCCGTTTGCGGGGGAAGGTGCCCGTAGGGCGGATGGGGGCCACGCTCGCGAAGTCGCAGGCAATTGGCAAACGTTTCGCTCGCCTACTCGCCACGTCCCTGTGGCTCGCCCTTCGCTACGCTCAGGGCCGCCTTCGGCGTTCAATTCGGCAGTCCATGCCGAATTAGTCGGCGGCGAGCGAGCCACTTTCTGTTTCGGCAGAAAGTGGCCAAAGACCATTGCGCCGGGCATGCCGGTTTCGTCAACGTCGTGTTGCCGAAACTGCCCTGTGCTTCTCGCGCCAAGCGGGCCGGCGCGAACTACTCGCCACATCCCTGTGGCTCGCCCTTCGCTGACGCTCAGGGCCGCCTGCGGCGTTCAAACCGGCAGTCCCTGCCGGTTTAGTCGCACGTCCCTGTGCTCGGACATGCGCGCCTTGCTCCCGCTTGGCGCTGCGATGCAATTCGCTACATCCATGTAGCTCACCCCTCGCTGACGCTCGGGGCCGCCTTCGGCGTTCAGATCGGCAATCCTGCCGATCTAGTCGGCGGCATGCAACGGCGCATTGTCGCTTCGTTGTCGGCCATCCATGGCCTCGACCGAGGCGGGATTTTATGGCTGGCTTCGCCCTCACAGCGCGCTGGATGTGCGCCAACGGGGCCCCTCGGATGCGGCGAGCGGACGCAGAACCAGCCCGCAGGATGCGGGCCAGTTCGCCGTGGGGTGAGCCGGGGTTTTCGTGACATACCGGTGGCATGTCACGCCGGCGAACGCCCGTACACGGACGTGCGGGCAGGCACCCAGCATCAGGGACGATTTCTTGCCCGGCCAAAGTCGGCGAACCTCGGAGCCCGCGAGCGAACCCGCAGTCCATGGATGGACGAAGGGCGCATCCGCGGGGTGGCCTTCTCTTTGGTGACTTTCTCTTGGCCACTCAAGAGAAATTCACACGCCCGCCCGGGAGGCGGGCGGAAAAAGGCAGGGATGCGCCTACGGCTTCGGCGTCGCCGACCAGCTCTCGAGTACCAGTGCGAGATCGTTCTTGCCGCCCTGGTCGATCTTCACCGGGACCGGTAGTTTGCCGGGTGCGAACCAGGCTTCGAACGCATTGCTGCCGCCCGTGCGGGTAACACGGATTGCGTCAAAGGTGCCTGCGGGGACCCGCACGCTGACTGGATCGGCTGCAACATAGTGCTGGGTTTCGATGCGGTCGCGCACCGCTACCGGCAAATCGAACGTGCGCTGCCCGGCAGCAAGGCCGGCGGCGAGCGCCAGCGGCACGGTGTGCCGCTCCAGTGTGCCGGGCTGGGTGGCGTAGGTGTAATCGATCTTGTCGTGGACCGTGATGACGTGCCGGTTCCAGTCGCAGCGCACTGTGCGGTGTTTCGTCTTCAGCCCTGTGTCGAGCTTGAAGTCGTAGCTGTCGCATTGCGGCAGTCCACCCGTCCACTGGAAGACCGAAACTTCGCGGCTGCTGATGCCGAGCAGCCCGGCTAGCCCCGCGGTGCCCTTGCTGGTCGTCACGAACGACCACGTACCGTTGCCTTGCGGGGCCAACGTGAGCGTGGCCTTGCCGATCGTGCTGCCGTTGCGCAGCAGTTCGTAATGGGCGACGAACGCGGGCACCGCGGGCGTTGCGGCGGTGGCGAGGCCGAACGCAGTCGCGCCGGTGATGGCGAAGGCGAACCGCAGGATCACTCGATGGATGGGCCGCATGACTGGTATGCCGATGGGTGACGGCTGTGCAGCCTGCCGTGTGGCGCCTGAACGCAGGCTCACGCGGCGGCGAGGCGGCCGTCGCCATCCAGTTTCAGCGGCGCCGCAAGCGGCGCGCCGTTGAACCAGGTACGGCCGTCACGTTGGCACAGCATGCCGCGAGCGATCGCAGCCACGCAGGCGACCATCAGGCGATGCTCGAACGGCAGCAGGCGCGCGGCGAGCGACTCCTCCGTGTCATCCGCGCGCACGTCGATGCGCGCCTGCGCGATCACCGGGCCGCCGTCAAGTTCGGCGCTGACGAAATGCACGCTGGCCCCGTGCTCGGCATCACCATGCCTGAGCACCTTGCGGTGGGTGTGCAGGCCGCGATACTTCGGCAACAACGAAGGGTGGATGTTGATCATCCGGCCGGTCCATTGTGCGGTCACGAGTGGATCGATGATGCGCATGAAGCCGGCGAGCACCACCAGCCCGGCGCCGCTCGCGGCCACGTTGGCAAACAGTGCCTCGTCGAACTCACGGCGATTGGCAAAACTTTTCGGTTCGAGCGCGAACGTCGGGATGCCGTGTGCCTCGGCGTTGCGCAGTGCCGGCGCGCCGGCGTGGTCGCCCGCCACCAGTTTGAATTCGACCGGCAGCTTGCCTGCCGCGTGTGCGTCCAGCAGAGCGGCGAGGTTGCTGCCGCGGCCGGAGGCCAGCACCGCGATCGGGAGCTGCCGGGATTCGGGGCTCGGGACTCGGGACTCGCTTGCAGGAATCATGAAATGCGTACGCGTGCCTCGCCGTTGTTCGCGACCACCTCGCCGATCGTTTGCGAAGCGAGACCGGATTCGGCGAGTGACCTGGCAACGGCCGGGGCGTCATCCGGAGACACGATCACGCAATAGCCGATGCCGCAGTTGAAGGTGCGCCACATCTCTTCGCGCGCCAGCTTGCCTTCGCGTTGCAGCCAATCGAACACGGGTGGCAGCGTCCATGCGCTGGAATCGATGGCCAGGCCAAGTCCATCCGGCACCACCCGGATGATGTTTTCCTGCAGGCCGCCGCCGGTGATGTGGGCCATGCCGTGCACCGCGTTGCCGTAGTTGCCCAGCAGCGCCAGCACCGGTTTCACGTACAGCGTGGTCGGCGCCATCAGCGCGTCGGCCAGGGTCACGCCGCCGAGATCGAGGTCGAACGGCGCACCCGCGCGCTCGACGATCTTGCGGATCAGCGAGTAGCCGTTGGAGTGCGGGCCGCTCGAGGCGACGCCGAGGATCACGTCACCGGCGCGAATCGCGCTGCCGTCGATGATTTTTGACTTCTCGACCGCGCCGACGTTGAAGCCCGCGAGGTCGTATTCGCCGGGCGGATACATGTCGGGCATTTCGGCGGTCTCGCCGCCAATCAGCGCGCAGCCAGCGAGTTCGCAGCCGCGGGCGATGCCGCCCACCACGGCGACGGTGGTGTCGACGTCGAGTTTTCCGGTCGCGAAGTAGTCAAGGAAAAACAGCGGCTCCGCGCCCTGCACCAGCACGTCGTTGACGCACATGCCGACGAGGTCGATGCCGATGGTGTCGTGGCGGTTGAGCTGTTGTGCCAGTCTCAGTTTGGTGCCGACGCCGTCGGTGCCGGATACCAGCACCGGCTCGCGAAACTTGTTCGACAGGTCGAACAGCGCGCCGAAACCGCCGAGGCCACCCATCACTTCCGGGCGAAAACTGCGGGCGACCAGGGGCTTGATGCGCTCGACCACGGCATTGCCGGCGTCGATGTCCACGCCTGCGGCGCGGTAGGAAAGGGCTTCGTCGTGGGTGCTCACTTGGGTATCCGGGCCAGCGTCCGGCAACGGCGGGATCGGCAATGATAGACGCTGGGGCCGCGATTGGGCAGACTTGCAGCCAACCAATGCAAGGTACGTTGTCATGACCCGGGTTTTGTCGATCTTTGTTTGGGCGCTGGTGGTGACCGGTGCCGCAGTCGCGCAGACGGCCCCGCCGGCGGCGGCGGCCGGCGCGCCAGCGGCGGCATCCAGCGTTGCCGCGCCCGTCAATCCGTACTCGGTCACGGTTCCGGTCGCTGGAACCTCCGATGCCCAACGCGATGCCGCGATCGGTGCAGCGCTGGCACAAGTGCTGCTACAGGCTTCGCCGGGGCTCGCAGTGACGCCCGGCATGCAAGCCCAGGCGTCCGGTTACGTTCGCGATTTTCGCTATCGGCGCGACGCGGCCGGCAGCGGCCTTGAGTTGCAGGTGGATTTCGACCCGCGTGCGATTTCGCGGCTGGTGGCGGCCAGCGCCGCGAATCCGGCGCCGGCCATCAGCACGGGCGCTGCGGCCTCCGGGATTGCGCCGATCGCGACCACGCCCGCGGCGCAGCATGGCACGAGCAGCTTATGGGTATCGGGTATCAGCGACAGCCATGCGTTCGCAACCTTGCTGTCGATCCTGCGCGGCGACCCTGCCTTGCACGACGTCACGCCGGTTGCGGCTGCGGGAGATGGCGTGCTGATTAATGTGGATTTCGAGCAACCATTGGCGACGCTGCTGGCAGCGCTGACCGGGCCGGGTGGACACCTGACGATGGCCGCACAACCGCATGCGGGCGCGGATGTGGCGCTGCAGTGGAATCCTTGAGCGCGTGCGGCCGACGTGAACGGACGCGCGCCAGTAGCTCCACCTGCGGATGAAAGTCCGCTGCGACACCTGCCGAACCTGATCTCGGCGTTGCGGATCGTGCTGGTCGTGCCGCTGATCTGGGCGATCCTGATGGAACGTTACGAGTTGGCGCTGGCGGTCGCGGTGGTGGCGGGCGTGTCGGACGGCGTGGATGGTTACCTCGCGCGCCACTTCCACTGGCAGAGCAAGCTCGGCTCGATCCTTGATCCGGTGGCCGACAAGTTGATGCTGGTGGGCTGCATGCTGGTGCTCGGCTGGTTGCACGAGGCGCCACGCTGGCTGGTGCTGCTGGTGGTGTTGCGCGACGCCGTGATCGCCATCGGTGCCTTGGCGTGGCATCGGCTGCTGCGCAATTTCACCGCGCATCCGAGCTGGCTGTCCAAGGCCACCACGGTTGCGCAGATCGGCTTCGTGCTGCTGGTGCTGGCGGATCATGCATTCAACTGGAACCTGCGCTTGGCGGTGGCTGTCTGGATCGTCGCCGTGCTGACCGCGGCCAGCGGCCTCGACTACGTTGTACGCTGGGGCCGGCAAGGGCGGCGCGAACTCAAGGACAAGCGAGGATCGGAATGAGCAATGCGCAACGCTGGCAATGGTTGGTAATCGTCGCGGTGATTGGCTGCCTGATCTGGCTGCTGTCACCCATCCTGATGCCGTTCGCGCTGGCCGCAGTGTTCGCCTATCTGGGTGATCCGCTGGTCGACCGGCTGGAACGCTGGCGGCTGCCGCGTGGCCTCGCCGCCGGTATCGTCTTCTTCGTGATGCTGTTGATCGTGGCGCTGGCGTTGCTGTTGCTGGTGCCGTTGATCCAGCGCCAGGTTGCGCACCTGATCGCGGCCTTGCCGGCCTACGCCGCGTGGGTCACGCAAACTGCCATCCCCTGGGTCGAGCACCAACTCGACATCCCCGCCAGTGAACTTGATGTCGGCAGCGTGCTGGCCAAGGTTCGCGAACACCTGGGTACCGTGGGCGGCGTGGCCGCGACGGTCATTGGTTATGCGACGCGCTCGGGGCTGGCGCTGATCGGCTGGAGCGTGTCGATCGTGCTGGTGCCGGTGGTGACCTTCTACCTGCTGCGCGACTGGGACAAGCTGGTCGCGCATATCGATGGCTTGATTCCACGCGATGCGCAGCCCACGGTGCGTCGACTCGCCAATGAAACCAACAGCGTGCTCGGCGCTTTCGTGCGTGGTCAGTTGCTGGTGATGCTGGGCCTCGGCATCTTCTACGCCGTTGCGCTGCGCCTGACTGGCCTGCAGGTCGGCCCGCTGATCGGCATCGTTGCTGGCGTGGTCAGCTTCGTGCCCTACCTCGGCTTCATCGTTGGCATCGTCGCCAGCATCATCGCGGCACTGGTGCAATTCCACGACGTGTTCCATTTGGTTTTGGTGCTGGTGGTGTTCGGGATCGGCAGCCTGCTGGAAAGCTACGTGTTGGTGCCCAAACTGGTCGGCGACCGCATCGGCTTGCACCCGGTCGCCGTGATGTTCGCGGTGCTGGCCTTCGGCGAGCTGTTCGGCTTCATCGGCATCCTCTTGGCCTTGCCGATGGCGGCCGTGGCGCTGGTGATGCTGCGCTTCCTGCGCCAGCGTTACCAGGCCAGCGCCCTGTACGCGACCCCGGTGACCCCCAAGATCGTGTCCACCTCTGGCGAGCCGGTCGCCGATAAGCCGCCCGCAGAACCTGAGCCGCCGCGCGAGCCATGAATTGGCAATTCCCGCTCGACTTGCGCTGGCCGCCGCACCAGCGCATGGATGCGTTTTACCCCGGACCCAACGAGACCGTGTTGCGCGAAGTTGCGGCGTGGAGCGCAGACGAGGCGCAAGCATGGCTGTTCGTGCACGGCGCCGTGGGTACCGGCAAAAGCCATCTCTTGATCGCGGCCTGCCGCGCGCTGATGGAAACCGGGCAGGACGCGCGCTATGTGTCGTTGGCCTCGCTGCCCGCGCCGCGCGCGGAGGCCATTGCCAGCATTGCCGCCGGCGGTTTCATCGCCATCGACGACGTGCAAGCCATCGCCGGCGAACGCGAGGCCGAACGTGCGCTGTTCGATCTCTACAACCGCGCGCGTGGCGCCGGCGCGCGCATGTTGTTCGCAGCGACCGCATCGCCATCTGAACTCGGCATCACGCTGCTGGATCTGGTGTCGCGCCTCTCGGCATGCACGCAGTGCGCGTTGCGGCCACTGGACGACGCGAGCCGCCGCGCGATGCTGCGCTTGCTGGCCGGTCGCATGGGATTGAAGATTAATGACGAGGTGCTGGATTGGTGGTTCGCGCGCCAGCCACGCGATCCGGTTTCGCTGGTCGCGTTGTTGCAGCGCATCGACCGCGCCGCGCTGGCGGCGCAGCGGCGCGTGACCATTCCCTTCCTGCGGGAGTTGTTGCGCGAATCCGCCTGATTATTGCCAAGGATTTGCGCGGATAGCCACGGACCGAGGAGCTATCCGTGTGAATCCGTGTCGATCCGTGGTGAATGCCTTGCGTCGAGGCGCTGTTCGAGCGCTGCCAGTCGCTCAGGTGTGCCGGCGTCGGACCAGCAGCCGCGATGGTGTTGCCAGGTGACGTCGCCGCGCGCGATCGCTGAACGCAGCAGCGGCGTCAGCGAAAAGCGTGGTGGCTTGGCGTGTGCACCCGGCGTGTCGCCGATGGCGGCCTGCCAATCGGCAAGAATTTCGGGTCGATAGACGCCGATGCCGGTGAAGGTAAGTGCGAAGTCGCAGCCCGCCGAATCCGCGAGCGGCAGCAACACGCCGCGGGCGTCGACGCCGAAATCACCCTGCAGGTTTTGCGCTGGGTTGTCTACCAGCACCAGTTCCGCCACGCCGCGCGGCGCGGGCGGCAGGTCGGCGAAATTGAAATCGGTAAAGGTGTCGGCGTTGACCGCGACGAAAGGCGCTTCACCCAGCAAGTGCAGCGCGTTGAGCATCCCGCCGCCGGTTTCCAGCGGTACGGTACCTTCGTGGCTGTATTCGATGTGCACGCCGTAGCGCGAACCATCGCTGAGCGTTGCTGGAAATTGTTCGGCGAGGTGGGCGATATTGATGACGATGTCGTGGATGCCGGCGGCGGCAAGGCGTTCCAGGTGCCATGCGATCAGCGGCTTGCCGCCAACGCGCAGCAGCGGCTTGGGCGTGGTGTCGGTGAGCGGGCGCATGCGCTCGCCGCGGCCGGCTGCGAAGATCAGCGCCTTCATGCGGCGAGTTTCGTCAGGTCGCGATCACCGGCCCAGCGCTGCAGCAGGTCCAGAAAGTCGTGCAGTTCCGGATAGCGTGCAGCCACGTCATGCACGTAATGCCACACGCGCGGCAGGTCGCCGAGGTAGCCGCGCTTGCCGTCGCGGTACCAGAGCCGGCAGAAGATTCCGAGTACCTTCAGGTGCCGTTGCAGGCCGGTCAGGTCGAACCAGCGTTGCCAGCGATCGGCATCGATGCGCGGATCGAGTGCGCCGGCGGAAAGCAATCGTTGCCGGTGCGACTCGGCCCACGTGCGCACCCGCGCGTCATCCCAGGTGATGTAGCAATCGCGCAGCAGGGAGGCGAGGTCGTAGGTGACCGGGCCGAGCACGGCGTCTTGCAGATCGACGATGCCCGGGTTGTGCCCGGGCACGATCATCAAATTGCGGCTGTGGTAATCGCGGTGCACGAACACCTGGGGTTGCCGAATCGCATTGCTGATCAACTGCCGGAATGCCACTTCGACGACATCCCATTCCGCGCATGTAATCGAGACGCCGAGATGGCGCTGCAGGAACCATGTCGGCAACAGTTCCAGTTCGGTGGTCAGCAAGGTTTCGTCGTAGCGGGGCAGGCCGGCCGGATCGACGCGCGTCTGGATCACGGCCAGCGCTTCCAGCGCGTCGCCGTACAGCGCATCGGCATTGGCGTCGTTCAATTCGGACAGGTACAAACGCGAGCCGAGGTCCGACAACAAAAGGAAACCCCGCGCGCGGTCCGCGGCCAGTACTTCCGGCGCGTTGAGGCCGGCCGAGCGCAGGCGTGCATCGACGTCCAGCCACGGCGCGAGCACCTGCGGCATGTCGGCGGCGTCCATAAGTACCGCGCTGCCTGCGCGCGACGACACTCGCCAGTAGCTGCGCGCGCTGGCGTCAGCCGAGGCAACCTCGACGATCGCGTTGTCGTCGCTGGTCGCGGCGCGCGCGAATGTGAGCCGTGCGCAGGCGCGTTCAGCATGGGTGACGGGGGCTGGCTGCGGCTGGTTCATGGCGTGTCGATTATAGGTGTTGGCACGACGTGAATCCGCCGCGCGCTTTCGCCGCGTGCTCGCGATTGGGCTATCCTTGCCGTTTCACAGCGTGGCGTGGGGCCGAAAGCGGCCGACGGCGGCGCGCGTCACTCGCAGGATTCCGCATGAGCGTCACCCGTCTGCACACCCATCTCGACCGGTTGGAGGCGGAATCCATCCGCATCTTGCGCGAAACGGTCGCCGAGTGCCGGAATCCGGTGTTGCTGTATTCGATCGGCAAGGATTCCTCGGTGCTGCTGCACCTGCTGCTGAAGGCGTTCCATCCGGCCAAGCCGCCGCTGCCGATGCTGCACGTCAACACGACCTGGAAGTTCCGCGAGATGATCGAGTTTCGCGACCGCATCGCGCGGGAAACGGGCGTGCAGCTGATCGAACACATCAACCAGGATGGCGTGGACACGGCCGATCCGGTGCATGCTGCATCCAGGCACACGCATGTCATGAAGACGCTGGCGCTGCGGCAGGCACTGGCTGAACTCAAGTTCGATGCCGCGATCGGCGGCGCGCGCCGCGATGAGGACCCCGCGCGCGCCAAGGAGCGCGTCTTTTCTCTACGCGGGGCCGGCCAACGTTGGGAGCCGCGCAAGCAGCGACCGGAACCCTGGGGATTGTTCAACACGCAGCTGGCGGCCGATGAATCCATGCGCGTGTTCCCGCTCTCGGACTGGACCGAGCTCGACGTGTGGCTGTACATCCGCCGCGAGGGCATCGAGGTAGTGCCGCTGTACTTCGCATCAGTGCGCCCGACCTTCGTACGCAATGGCGCGCTGCTGGTGCGCGATGACGAACGCGTGCCGCTGGAGCCCGGCGAAAAATTGATCCCGAAGAAGGTGCGTTTCCGCACGCTCGGGTGCTGGCCGTTGACCGCTGCGGTGGAATCGACCGCGACCAACCTGGACGAAATCATCGGCGAAATGCTGGACACCCGGCAGTCCGAACGCGCTGGCCGCATCATCGACCTGGATCCTTCCGATTCGATGGAACGCAAGAAGCGTGAAGGCTATTTTTGAAGCCAGGAGTTTTTCCACGGATAAAATCTGATAAAAGCGGAACAGTGCCTATACAACAAGATACAAAATCCTTGCGCGATCCACAGAAATGCATATGCGTGTGTGTCGTGAAACGTATTCGGTGAATTTCAACCGAAATCGGTCAATGTCAGGATCCTGGATATTGTTCTTGGCTTGTCCGTCTTTATCAGATTTTATCCGTGGCAATACTTTTCCTTGATTCTTGATGCCGTGAAGAACTGACGTAATGGCCATGGCCAACGACACACAACCACTCATTGACCGGCTGGCCGCGCTGGAAAGCCGCGACACCTTGCGCTTTGCCATGTGCGGCAGCGTGGATGATGGCAAAAGCACCCTGCTGGGCCGCCTTTTGGCCGAGGCCGGGATGGTGCCGGACGACCGCCTTGCGCAGATGATCCGCGATTCGAAGATCCATGGTACGCAAGGTGGCAAACCTGATTATTCGCTGCTGCTGGATGGCCTCGAAGCCGAGCGTGAGCAGGGCATCACCATCGACGTCGCATGGCGCTATTTCGGTACCGACAAGCGCGCCTTCATCGTTGCCGATTGTCCCGGCCACGCGCAGTACACCCGCAACATGGCATCGGGTACCTCCAGCGCCGAGCTTGGGGTGGTGCTGGTGGACGCGCAGGCCGGCGTGATGACGCAGACCCGCCGCCACACCGCGATCCTCGCGATGTTCGGTGTGCAGCACGTGTTGTTCGCGGTCAACAAACTTGACCTGATCGATTACGACCACGCGCGCTACAGTGCGATCGAGCATGAGTGCAGCAAGCTCGCGCATGACCTTGGCATCGCCAGTGCCGATGCGATTCCCGTGTCGGCGATCAATGCCGACAATCTGGTCGCGCACTCACCGAACACGCCGTGGTACACCGGCAAGTGCCTGCTCGAATTCCTCGAAACCGTGCAGGTGGAACGCAAGGTTGACGCGGCCTTCGCACTGCCGGTGCAATGGGTAAACCGGCCCGATCACGGATTCCGCGGGTACGTGGGCACCATCGCGGGTGGCCGCGTCGCGCCCGGCAACGAAATCGTGGTGATGCCGGGTGGACAACGCTCGCGCGTGGCGCGCGTGATCGGTGGCAGCGGGGATCTTGCCGTCGCGGAAGCAGGGCAGGCGGTCACGTTGACGTTCGCCGACCAGCTCGACGTCGCGCGTGGTGACGTGATCGCCGATCCCGCGAACCCGCCCGAAGTGGCGGCGCAGTTCGCGTGTCACCTGTTGTGGCTGGACGATGCGCCGTTGCTCCCCGGGCGTCGTTACCAGATGAAGCTGGCGACGCACACCGCCGGCGCCCAGGTCACCGAAATCAAGCATCGCATCGATGCGGATACGCAGGCGCGCCTCGCGGCGACGCGTTTGAGCGCCAACGAGATCGGTTACTGCAATTTGTCGCTGGATACCGACATTGCGTACCGGCCGTACCGGCAGGATCGCCGCCTCGGCGGGTTTATCCTGGTCGACCGCGAGAGCAACGCAACGGTCGCTTGCGGCACGTTGGAGTTCGGCCTGCGTCGCGACCGCAATGTGCACTGGCAGCAACTCGACGTCGATCGCGCTGCGCGCGCGAAGATCAAGGGGCAGACGCCGCGCTGCCTGTGGTTCACGGGTCTTTCCGGCGCCGGCAAATCCACCATCGCCAATCTGGTCGAGCGCCGCCTGCTCAGCGAAGGCTTCCATACCATCCTGCTGGACGGTGACAACGTGCGGCATGGGTTGAACCGCGACCTCGGCTTCACCGACGCCGACCGCGTCGAGAACATCCGGCGCGTGGCGGAAGTCGCGAAGTTGATGATGGATGCCGGCCTCGTGGTGCTGGTGTCCTTCATTTCACCATTCCGTGCCGAGCGCCGGATGGCGCGTGATCTGATCGGCGAGAACGGCTTCATGGAAGTGTTCGTGGATGCGCCGTTGTCGGTGTGCGAAGACCGCGACGTGAAGGGTTTGTACGCGCAGGCGCGCTCCGGCAAGATCGCCAATTTCACCGGCATCGGGTCACCCTACGAGCCTCCCGAAATGCCGGAAATCCACGTGCATTCCGATCAGGAAGCGGCGGCGGAGTCAGCGGCGCGGATCGTCAACCAGATTACTGCCTGAGCGCGATCTTCAGTCGCGCACGCGAAAGTGCTTCGCCCGCCGCCCGACCAGGGCAAGTGCGGCGCGATCGGGCAATAGGTCCATCAGCAGCTTGATCGCACGGTTCACGCGTCCGGGCACGCATACCACGCGACCGCGTTCGACCGCGTCGAGTCCCTGCCGCACGACCCGGTCGGCATCCGACCACATCCAGCCCGGCAGCTTCGAAACCAGCGTGCGCGCCTGGCTGACGTCGTGGAATTCCGAATGCGTGAAGCCCGGGCACAGCGCGCAGACGTGGACGCCATGTGCGGCATTTTCCAACGCCAGCGCCTGCGACACGCGCACCAGCAAGGCCTTGGCCGGGCCGTACAGCGTGTTGCCAGCCGTGCCCGGAATCAAACCAGCCAGTGAGGCGACGTTGACGATGCGGCCATGGTCGCGCGTGCGCATCGCCGGCAGCAGCAGGTGGCAAAGTTCCAGCGGTGCGGTCACCAGCACCTGCATGAAGCGTGCGTGGGTGGCCCACTCCACCTTGTCGTAACGGCCCGGCACGCCGTAGCCGGCGTTGTTGATCAGGATGTCGACGGCGCGCCCGTCACGCGTGGCGGCAGCGACGATGCGCGCGGGCGCCGCAGGATCGGCGAGATCATCCGCGACCGTCTGCACGTCAACGCCGTGCTGCGCACGCAGTTCGGATGCAAGCCCTTGCAGGCGATCGTCGCGCCGTGCGGTCAGCACCAGATCGCAGCCACGTGCGGCAAGCTGGCGTGCGAATTCAGCGCCGATTCCGGCGGAAGCACCGGTGACGAGGGCGCGGCGGCGCGGCGAGTCGGTCATGGCGGTCAGCAGGGCAGGAAAGCCGCAGTTTGATTCAACCTGCCGGGCTTGGCTATCCTGCCAGTCCGAATAGATGCTGGAGCGCACCATGCGCCGGAAATGGGTGGGGGGCAACTGGAAGATGCATGGCTCGCGTGCAATGGCGACGGCACTGGTGGGTGCCATCGTCGAGGCGAGCGTCGAGGGCGTGGATGTGGTGCTGTGTCCGCCGGCTCCGTACCTGCGCGAGGTGTGCGCGGAATGCGCCGGTTCGTCCATCAGCGTGGGCGGACAGGATCTGAGCGAACACGAATCCGGTGCTTACACCGGCGAAATCTCGGCGGCGATGTTGCGCGACGTGGGCTGCACGCATGCTCTGGCCGGGCATTCCGAGCGCCGCCAGTTCCACGGCGAAACCGATGCACAAGTCGCTGCCAAGGTCGCGCAAGCGCTTGCGCATGGCCTGACGCCGGTGCTGTGTGTGGGGGAAACGCTTGCCGAGCGCGAGGCCGGCCGCACCGCCGACGTGGTCTCGCGCCAGCTCGGCGCGGTGGTGGCGCACTGTGGCATCGCCGCGTTCGCGCGCATCGTGGTCGCTTACGAGCCGGTCTGGGCCATCGGCACCGGCCGCACGGCCAGCCCGGCGCAGGCTCAGGAGGTCCACGCCTTCCTGCGTAGCCAGTTGGCCCGGGACGATGCTAGAATTGCCGGTTCCATCCGCATCGTTTACGGCGGCAGCGTCAAGCCCGGCAATTCCGCCGAGTTGTTCGCTGAAGCAGATATCGACGGCGGCCTGATCGGTGGAGCGGCCTTGCAGGCCACCGATTTTCTTTCGATTTGTGCGGCGGCGGGCTGAAGTCCGGCGGCGTACGGGAACAAGACATGCTGTTCACGATTTTCAGCGTTTTCTATGTGCTCATCGCCGCGGCGATGATCGTGCTGATCCTGATGCAGCGCGGTGACGGTGCCAACGCAGGCGCGAGCTTTGGCGGCGGTGCATCCGGCACGGTGTTCGGTGCGCGCGGTTCGGCCAGCTTCCTGACCCGCACCACCGCCGTGTTGGCGGCGCTGTTCTTCATTCTCAGCCTCGGCATGGGCATTTACTTGAGCCACCACGGCGTGAAGCCCAGTCCGAAGCAGACGCTGGGCGTGATGGCAGGCGTCGGCAGCTCGGCGCCAGCCAGCGCGCCCGCAACTTCAGCCACACCAGCCAGCGCGCCGGCGATTTCTGCACCAGTGCAGCAATCCGAAGTGCCGGCCGCAGCGGCGGCGGCGAAGTCCGATGTTCCGGCGGCACCAGCGGCGCCGGCACCGTCAGCTTCGCATTGATGGTGCGTGTGCAGCGTGTTGAAAATCATTGGCGGTGAAGCCGTCAATGCGTTACAAGGAGTTGCATCGACCGCAGCAAGGATCGTTGCGGAGCAGGGAAGCGTGACAGGGATCTTCGAAGAACCGCCGCGAGCTGCCGAGCGCCGCAGCGAGCACCGCAGGTTACTCGAAGGTTCCCAAGCCCAGGTGGCGGAATTGGTAGACGCACTACCTTGAGGTGGTAGCGCCGCAAGGCGTAGGGGTTCGAGTCCCCTCTTGGGCACCAACAAAACGAAACGCGCGCTCGCGAAATTTTCGCGGCGCGCGTTTTTTTTTTGCAGATGGCAAGGCTCGTCGCGCGCGCGATGCGATTCGTTCGCAATGCTGCATCCGCGATTGCGGTGCGATGGCTGTGCATGCGAAAATCCCAAAGCTGACGCGGAACGAACCTCATGCTCGCTGGCTATTGGCCCATCCTGCTTTTCCTGATCGTCGCCGGCGGCATCGGCGTCGCGCTGATCGTCATCGGCTGGATCGCCGGGCCGCGCCGTCCGAGCGCCGAGAAGTACTCGCCGTACGAATGCGGCTTCGAGGCCTTCGAAGGCGCGCGCATGAAATTTGACGTGCGTTACTACCTGATTGCGATCCTGTTCATCCTGTTCGACCTTGAAATCGCGTTCCTGTTTCCGTGGGCGGTGGTGTTCAAGGACATCGGCATCGTGGCGCTGATCGAGATGTTCACGTTTCTCGCGCTGTTGGTGGTCGGGTTTGTCTACGTCTGGAAGAAAGGGGCGCTCGAATGGGATTGATCCAAGCCATCGACAAGTCGATGCACAACCCGGTGCCGGTTGGCAGTGTCGACGACATCCTGCGCCCGGAAGCCGACAACCCGATCATGCGGGAAGGTTTTGGCATTACCACGGTGGATGCGCTGTTCAACTGGGCACGCACCGGTTCGATGTGGCCGATGACGTTCGGCCTGGCCTGCTGCGCGGTGGAGATGATGCACGCTGGCGCCTCGCGCCTCGACCTCGATCGCTACGGCGTGATCTTCCGCCCCTCGCCGCGCCAGTCTGACGTGATGATCGTGGCCGGCACGCTGGTCAACAAGATGGCGCCGGCGCTGCGCAAGGTGTACGACCAGATGCCCGAGCCGAAGTGGGTGATCTCGATGGGCAGTTGCGCCAATGGCGGCGGCTACTACCACTATTCGTATTCGGTAGTGCGCGGCTGCGACCGCATCGTGCCGGTGGATGTGTACGTGCCTGGTTGTCCGCCGACGGCCGAGGCGCTGATTTACGGGATTCTGCAATTGCAGAAGAAAATTCGCCGCACCAACACGATTGCCCGTTGATCATGGCTCAGACCACACCCGAACAACTGGCCGAGCGACTGCGCGCGCGCTTTGGCGAACACCTCGTGAACGTCGCTGTTGCGCACGCCCAGGTGACCATCGAAGTCACCCCGGCGCGGCTTGTCGATGTTTGTACTGCATTGCGCGATGACGCCGATTTCCGCTTCGAGCAGCTTTCCGACCTGTGCGGCGTCGATTTCCTGGGTTTCGGCGAAGGCGAGTGGCCAGTTTCGGAGACGGCGACCTCGCATGGCTTCGGCCGCGGTGTCACCGGCGACAAGATCGTCGGCCGCTTCGGTTGGGATGATCGTCCGCGTCACCCGCAGTTCCTCGGCCGCTTCGCTTCCGTGGCGCACCTGATTTCCTACACCCACAACACCCGCCTGCGCGTGCGCTGCTTCGCGCCGGAAGACGCCTTGCCGGTATTGCCGACCCTGACCAACGTTTGGCCATCGGCCAACTGGTACGAGCGCGAATCGTTCGACCTCTACGGCATCATCTTCGAAGGCCATCCCGACCTTCGCCGCATCCTCACCGACTACGGTTTTGTCGGGCATCCGTTCCGCAAGGATTTCCCGCTGATCGGCAACGTCGAGGTGCGTTACGACCCGGAAGCCCGGCGCGTGGTGTACGAGCCTGTCACGTCGGTGACGCCGCGCGTGACGGTGGCGCGCGTGGTACGCGAGGACTCGCGCTGGAACACCTCGCGCGAAGAAGCCGCTGACGACTGGAAGGACAACTGAAGATGGCGGACACTGGCGAAATCCGCAGCTACACGATGAACTTCGGCCCCCAGCATCCGGCCGCGCACGGCGTGCTGCGCCTGGTGATGGAGATGGAAGGCGAGACCATCCTGCGCATCGATCCGCATATCGGCCTGCTGCATCGCGGCACCGAAAAACTCGCCGAGTCCAAGCCGTTCAATCATTCGATCGGTTACATGGACCGCCTCGATTACGTGTCGATGATGTGCAATGAGCACGCCTACGTGCGCGCGATCGAGCAACTGGTCGGCATCGAAGCGCCCGAGCGCGCGCAATGGATCCGCACGTTGTTCGATGAAATCACCCGCATCCTCAATCACCTGATGTGGATCGGTTCCAACGCGCTCGACCTTGGCGCGATGGCGGTGTTCCTGTATGCGTTCCGCGAGCGCGAGGAGCTGATGGATTGCTACGAGGCGGTGTCGGGCACGCGCATGCACGCCACGTACTACCGCCCCGGCGGCGTCTTTCGCGACCTGCCCGCGAAGATGATCCAGTACAAGGAGTCGCCCTGGCACAAGGGCAAAGACCTCAAGCGCATGAATGCGTGGCGCGAAGGCTCGATGCTGGATTTCCTGGAAGCTTTTGCCAGGGATTTCCAGCACAAGGTCGACGAGTACGAAGAACTCCTGACCGACAACCGCATCTGGAAACAGCGCACCGTCGACATCGGCATCATCAGTCCCGAACGCGCGATGGCGCTGGGCATGACCGGCCCGATGCTGCGCGGTTCGGGTGTCGAGTGGGACCTGCGCAAGAAGCAGCCCTACGCGAAATACGCCGAAGTTGATTTCGACATTCCGGTCGGCACCCACGGCGACTGCTATGACCGTTACCTGGTGCGCGTCAACGAGATGCGCCAGTCCGGGCGGATCATCCTGCAGTGCGTGGATTGGCTGAAGAAGAATCCCGGCCCGGTGATGATCGAGAACTACAAGGTGGCGCCGCCCAAGCGCGAAGACATGAAGGAATCGATGGAAGCGTTGATCCATTGGTTCAAGCTGTTCACCGAGGGCTACAGCGTGCCGGCCGGCGAAACCTACGCCGCGGTCGAGGCGCCCAAGGGCGAGTTCGGCTGCTACATGGTTTCCGATGGCGCCAACAAGCCGTTCCGCGTGCACTTGCGCGCGCCCGGTTTCGCGCACCTGTCGTCGATCAACGAGATCACCGCAGGACACATGCTTCCCGACGTGGTGGCCATGATCGGCACCTATGATCTGGTGTTCGGGGAGGTCGATCGATGAAAGCCACTGGCAATTTCGACAAGGTGCAAGACGTCGACCCGATGGTTGCACTGACCGACGCGACGCGTGCGCACATTGATCATTGGGCGGCGAAGTTTCCGGCGGAGCGCAAGCGCTCGGCCCTGATCCAGGGCCTGTTCGCCGCGCAGGAACAAAACGGCGGCCATCTCACCGATGCGCTGATGGTGGCGACCGCGAAATACCTCGACCAACCGCCGCTGTACGCCTACGAAGTGGCGACGTTTTACTCGATGTTCGAGACGGAAGCGGTCGGGCGCCACAACGTCGCGGTGTGCACCAACATTTCGTGCTGGCTGAACGGTGCCGACGGCATCGTCCAGCACTGCGAGAAGAAGCTCGGCGTGAAGTTGGGCGGCAGCACCGCCGACGGGCGCATTTACCTCAAGCAGGAAGAGGAATGCCTCGCGGCATGCTGTGGTGCGCCGATGATGGTGGTCGATGGCCACTATCACGAGCATCTGACGCCCGCGAAGGTCGATGAAATCCTCGATAAGTTGAAATGATGTTGCAGGAGGGCCGGAAGGCCCGAACGATTCGCGTGAAAGATGTGGCTGCGGCTTCCGCCGCTGCTGCCCAAAGCAGAAACGAATATGGCATACGGTTCCGAACCCGCTGAACACCAGGTCGTCTACACCACGCTGCATTTCGATACGCCGTGGACGATCGACAATTACCGCAAGACCGGCGGCTGGCAGGCGTGGGAAAAAATCCTCGCGGAGAAAACCGACCCGGCCGCGATCATTGACGAACTGAAGAAGAGCTCGCTGCGCGGCCGTGGCGGCGCGGGCTTTCCGACCGGCATGAAGTGGTCGTTCATGCCACGCAATGCGCCGGGTCAGAAATATATTCTCTGCAACTCGGATGAGTCCGAGCCGGGTACCTGCAAGGATCGCGATATTTTGAGATTCAATCCGCACGCGGTGCTGGAAGGCATGGCGATTGCCTGCTACGCGACCGGTTCGACGGTTGCGTACAACTACCTGCGCGGCGAGTTCCACCACGAGCCGTTCGAACACATCGAGCAGGCGCTGCACGAGGCCGAAGCGGCAGGCTTGCTCGGCAAGAACATCCGCGGCAGCGGCATCGACGTCACGATTCACAACGCACTCGGCGCCGGCGCCTACATCTGCGGTGAGGAAACCGCATTGATGGAATCGCTGGAAGGCAAGAAGGGCTGGCCGCGCTACAAGCCGCCGTTCCCCGCCAATTTTGGTCTGTACGGGCGACCGACCACCATCAACAACACCGAAACCTACGCCTCGGTGCCGGCGATTCTGCGACAAGGCGCCGACTGGTTCCTGAACCTCGGCAAGCCCAACAACGGCGGCCCGAAGATTTTTTCGGTGTCAGGGCATGTCAACAAGCCGGGCAATTACGAGATTCGCCTCGGCACGCCCTTCGCCGACCTGCTGGCGCTCGCCGGTGGCGTGCGCAACGGGCACAAATTGAAGGCAGTGATTCCGGGCGGCTCTTCAATGAAAGTGTTGAAGGCCGACAAGATGATGGAATGCACCATGGACTACGACTCGATCCGCGCCGCGGGTTCGGGCCTGGGTTCCGGTGCGGTGATCGTGATGGACGAGACCACCTGCATGGTGCGTGCCTGCGAGCGCATTTCACAGTTCTACCACATGGAGTCGTGCGGCCAGTGCACGCCGTGCCGTGAAGGCACCGGCTGGATGCATCGCGTGCTCTCGCGCATCGTCGCCGGTGGCGGCACCCCGGAAGACCTGCATCGCCTGAAAGCGGTAGCGGGTCAGATCGAAGGCCACACCATCTGCGCGTTCGGCGAAGCCGCCGCGTGGCCGGTGCAGGCCTTCCTCGCGAATTTCTGGGACGAGTTCGAGTACTACTGCGAGCATGGACATTCGATGGTAGATGAGCAGATGGGGAAGGCGGCATGACGCGCGCGCTCGATAACAGGAATGGTCCGCAAATGAACGCGAATGAACGCAAATATTCTGCTTTTCATTTGCGTTCTTCGCGTTTTCCGCGGACAAGTGCTTTCGCTTTTGGTCCCTTGACTGGGGAGCCGGCATGAGCGCGCAACCGAAAGAGTCCGCGCCACCGGTCGAGATGGTGGAGCTTGAAATCGATGGCCACCCGGTCAAGGCGCCCAAGGGGTCGATGATCATTCAGGCCACCGATACGGCGAAGATTCCGGTGCCGCGTTTCTGCTATCACGAGAAGCTGCCGATTGCGGCCAACTGCCGCCAGTGCATGGTGGAAGTGGAGATGGGCGGCAAGCTGGTGCCGAAGCCGCAGCCCGCCTGCGCCACGCCGGTGGCGGCCGGCATGAAGGTGTTCACGCGCTCGCCCAACGCGATGGCGTGGCAGCGCAACACCATGGAATTCCTGCTGATCAATCACCCGCTGGATTGCCCGATCTGCGATCAGGGTGGCGAGTGCGAGTTGCAGGACATCTCGATGGGTTATGGCCGTTCGGTCACCCGCTTCACCGAGCGCAAGCGCACCGTCAGCGACGAGAACATCGGCCCGCTGGTGGCGACCGAGATGACGCGTTGCATCCATTGCACGCGTTGTGTACGTTTCGTGGGCGAGATCGCGGGCACGCACGAACTCGGCGACATGAGTCGCGGCGACCGCCACGTGATCGGCACCTACATCGGCCGCACGATTGAATCCGAACTTTCCGGCAACGTCATCGACGTGTGCCCGGTGGGTGCGCTCACCGACAAGGTCTATCAGTTCAAGGCGCGCGCCTGGGAGATGATCGCCAAGCCGTCGATCGGTTACCACGACGCGCTGGGTTCAAACCTGTGGCTGCACACCAAGGGCGGCAAGACCCTGCGCGTGGTCCCGCGTGACAATGAAGCCATCAACGAATGCTGGCTGGCCGATCGCGACCGCTACAGCCACGAAGGTTTGTACGCCGACGATCGCGCCGAAAAGCCGCTGATCCGCAAGGGCGGCGAGCTGGCCGAGGTCGAGTGGGACGAAGCCATTGCGTTCGTCGCCGAAGGGTTGAAGCAGCGCGGCAGCGATGTCGGTGTACTGCTCGCGCCGATGACGTCATGCGAAGAGGGTGCCTTGCTCGCGCAACTCGTGCGCGGTCTCGGCAGCGAACACATCGACCATCGCCTGCGCATACAGGATTTCAGCGACGGCGGCCCGGCAGGGCAGGATTTCGAAATGCCGGTGGAGCAGGTGCAGAATGTCACCGCCGCGTTGGTGATCGGCTGCAACCCGCGCACCGAAATGCCTTTGCTCAATCACCGTTTGCGCCACGCCAGCCGCCATGATGCCGCGAAGCATCCGGTGTCCAATCCCGCGCACTACGACGTGTCCGAAGTGCATGGCGCGAAAATTTTTGCGTTGAATCCCGTCCACTTCGACGCCAACTTCGATATGGCCGGCGACAAGGCTTTCGCGCCGCAGGATTTCGTCGATGCGCTGCTGATCACGGCGAAGGCCGCGGGCGCGACGACTGACGATCCCGCGCTGGCCGCTGCGATCGCCAGTGCCGATGACAAGGACGATGCGCGCCAGTGGGCCGCGGCCTTGCGCGATGCGGAATCGTCGGTGGTGATCCTTGGGGACGCCGCGACCCAGCATCCGCAAGCAGCGTGGTTGCGCGCCCTGGCGCGTGCGATCGCGAAAGCCACGGACAGCGCGTTCAATGAATTGCCATCCGGCGCCAATGCGGTGGGTCTGGCGCGCGTCGGCGCGCAGTCGGCCGGCGGTGCCAAGGCGCTGCTTGAGCAAGCACCGAAGGCGCTGATCACCTGGCAGGTCGGCTCGCAGGACAGCTATGCGCCGTCGGCGTACGACCATGCGCGCAAGTCCGCCGGTTTTTACGTTTACGCCGGCGCCTATGCCTGCGAGGGCGTGCGGAAAACCGCGCATGCGGTGCTGCCGTTGGGCCTGCCGCCGGAAATCGACGGCACCTACGTGAACGTCGATGGCATCGTGCAGTCGGTCGCAGCCGGATCAACGTTGCCGGGCGATGCGCGGCCGGGCTGGAAGGTGTTGCGCGCACTGGGTGCCGCGCTCGAGGTTGCGGGTTTCGACTTCGTTGATCTTGGCGATGTGCGCAAGCAGATTGCCGCGCAACTCGAGCAGCTGGTGGCGGCGGCGCCGCAGGCGCTGGGTCAACGCGTGGCCACCGCCGCGGGTGCGCTCACGCGCGTCGCGACGGTCGGCATTTATCGTGGAGATGCGGTGGTGCGGCGTGCCACCGCCCTGCAGAAGCATCCCCTGAATCACGCGGCGGCATTGCGCATCTGCGTGGATGACGCGCGTGCACGTGGCCTGATCGACGGCGGCAAGGCCGACGTCGATGGCGTGGTGTTGCCGGTTGCGATCGACGCGGCGGTTCCGAAGGGTTGCGCGTGGATCGAAGCCGGGTTCGCGGCGACCGCATCGCTGCCGCCGCACGGCGCGGCACTCACGATCAAGGCGGTAGCCGCATGAACATGAATTCCGACGCGATGATCGTGCTGTGGACGCTCGCCAAGATCCTCATCGTTGCGGTGCCCGTGATCATCACGGTCGCGTTCTACGTGTGGTGGGAACGCAAGGTGATCGGTTGGATGCATGTGCGCATGGGGCCGAACAAGATCGGTCCGTTCGGCCTGCTGCAGGCATTCGCGGATGTGACCAAGCTCCTGATCAAGGAGATCATCATCCCGACCAATGCCAATCGGTTCCTGTATTTCACCGCGCCCTTGCTGTCGGTGATCCCGGCGCTGGCGGTGTGGGCGATCGTGCCGTTCGACCAGGGTTTGGTGATTTCCAACGCCAACGCCGGCGTGTTGTTCCTTTTGGCGATGACGTCCCTCGGCGTGTACGGCATCATCCTTGCCGGCTGGGCGTCCAACTCGCGCTACGCGCTGCTGGGCGCAATGCGTTCGGCCGCGCAGGTGATTTCCTACGAGATCTGCATGGGCATGGCGCTGGTGTGCGTGCTGGTATTGGCCGGCAGCCTCAACT
>DZCM01000011.1:0-35654 GCA_022730295.1 Rhodanobacter sp.
CCGGTGGTGGTGATCCACGAGCTCGCGCACGCGGTGCCGCTGGCACGCGCACTGGTCGCAGGCGGCGCACCAGCGATCGAGGTCACCTTGCGCACGCCGGTCGCGCTCGACGCGATTCGCGCGATCGCTACCGAGGTCGAAGGCGCAAAGGTTGGCGCCGGCACCGTCCTGTCGCCCCACGACCTCACGGCTGCCACCCACGCCGGCGCGCACTTCGCGGTGTCGCCCGGCTGCACGCCCGCCCTGCTAGACGCCGCAGCCTACATCGCCGTGCCGTTGCTGCCCGGTGCCGCCACCGCGAGCGAAGTGCTGGCGCTACTTGAGCGCGGTTACACCCTGCAAAAGTGTTTTCCAGCGGCAGTGATCGGTGGCACGGCTTTGCTGAAAGCATGGGCCGGCCCGTTGCCCACGGCGCGTTTTTGCCCCACCGGCGGCATCACCGCGGAGCACGCACGCGAGTACCTCACGCTGCCCAACGTGGTGTGTGTCGGCGGCTCGTGGCTCACGCCGCGTGCGCTGGTCGAAGCCGGTGACTGGCAGGCGATCGAAGCACTTGCGCGCGCCGCAAGTGCGCTGCGCGCGAACGCGTAGGGTCAAGCATCAGTTCCCGGCGTCCGGCCGGTCATCCGCCATGTCGGCGAGATGCGCCGCCGCGTTGGCGCGAAACGTCGCCCGACCCACCGCCCCAGCCTCGCGACGAAACGCCGGATCGTGCGCATCCCAGTAACGGATCAGGCTTGCCGCCAGCGCGTATTCGCGCGGCATCGACGCGTGCTCGACGCCCTCGCCATCCGTACCCAGCATCACCCGCACGTGCGCCATCAGCATGTCTTTCAGCGGGTGCGCACCGAGCACGCTGGCGACGGCTTGCGCATCATCGGGATTCGGAATCAGCAGCTCGGGCAGGTCGTTCAGCGCGGCATTGCGACTTGGGCGCGCGGCCGCCTGTACTGCGCGTTTGGCAACGTTGCGGCCATCCGGCATGTCGGAAAACGACCACGCGCCGGTCGCGAGATTGCTGTCGAGATTGATGTCGGCCTCGATGTGCAGCCGCGCCATGGCCTCGGCTTGCGCCAGCGTTGCGTGGGTGACGTGGCCAAAACGGATGACGACGTAAGCATCGAAATCCGGATGCGTTTTGCGTACACGCGCAACCGCGTCGATCAACATGCTGATGTTGTCGCGCGGCGCTTGCGCATTCGTGACGACGTTGCCGTCGAGCACCGGTACCTTGGCGAACATCGACTCGAAGGTCCACGGCTGCGGCGGCGGCCGCTTCGCGTAATACGCGGTGAAGCCCTCGCCAACATGCGTGTGCACCAGCAACTTGCCATGCCAGCCCAGCGTGCGGCGCGCATGGGCAGCACGATATACGGCGTCGACCAACGCTTCGTAATACGCCATGCCCGCCGGACTGAAGCAGGTCATCTCCGGACCGGCGGTGTCGATTCCGACCAGGGTGTCGAAGAAATCGGTGCGCACGTCGGCAGGAAGCACTTCATGGCCACTGCGGTTACGGCCCAACAACGCGTTGTACATCTGATCCGGAGACAGCTTCAGCACCGCCGGCAACGGCACCGCGTGGCAACGACCCGTGTGCTCGAAGGTCTGGTAGGCATCGCCAGTCGCATTCTCGCCAAGCTGGTCGGTGTGCGTCATCAGGATGATCCGCACCCGCGGCGGCGTTTCGTACAGACGTGCGAACGTCGCAGCCAGCTCGCGCGGTTTGCGCGCGGAACAAAGAATGCTTTGCATGCGTGGCGAATGACGCTCCGCATCAAACCGCCAGCCGCCGATGAAACTGATCGACTGCTCGGAGCGCGTGATGTGGGTACGCGCCAGCTCCAGCACACCCGCCGTGCACAACGCTTCGCCCAGCGCCTCCGCGCTGCCGGCGTAGTAGGTGTGCGCGAGCCATGCACTGGCCGGCCCATGGAACGCGTAGGCACTGTCGAACTCGGTGTAGGGCGTCGCCGTGAAGATGCGTTCCAACGCAGCATCAAGTGTCTGCGCCGACATGCCTGCATGCGCTGGATGCAACGCCAGCGTCGCGCGCGCGCCCAAACCGTAGCGTTGGTTCGATGCAAACGGCCGGTCGCCCAGCGCGGCGCGATGCTGTGCATACCAGCCGTCATCCAGCCAGGTGTAGAAGCGCAGCTTGTCCGCTTGTGTGACGCCCGCGCCCGACCCTTCCAGCTTGCCGATGAAGGCCGGCAGATCGACGTACGCCTGCCACGGCAACACACCACCCATGTGTGAATGCGGGTCGAAATAGCCCGCTGCGCGCGTCGTCGCTGTAGGGGGCGCGACCTGCCGCACCGGCAGCGTACACCCTGACAGCAACGCCACCGACACGACGATGCCGGCAAGAATGCGCACTCGATACCGCGTGGTGGTGGCCGCTGCCATATTCTGATCACTTCGGAAACCAGCCATGACTCAGGCTCCCCGAGACCGATGCGCGCATGCCTATCGGAGGCGGTAAAGCATTGCGTTGTTGCAACGTTCGTCGCGCAACCGCACGTCGCCGGTCCATTGGTGCCTGCCAGCCTTGCACCTTCGAAGTGCCGACCGCCCAGGAGCATCTCGGATGACCCCGCAGCCGATGTGACGGGTTTACGGGGCCGTCAACGAGTCTGCCTTGCACCGCGCCATACCACGCCGGTCACCCGCTCACATCCGCCCCGGCAGTGTCATCGGGTCGAACTTCACCAGTCGGGCGCGGGCGGCTTTGCCGGTGCGGACGATGTCCATGAATCCGCGCTCATTTCGCTTTTCCTTTACCAGCTCGGTGTAGCTTTCGAACTGGCTTCGCAGCTTGCCGGAGTTCGTGTACGCCTTGATCACCACTTCCGGCGGGTTGTTCACTTCCCCGTTGTTCACCCCGCAAATGGTGCCGTCCCCGTTGCTGATAACCCAATGTCCGTTCCAACCGCCGGGCCCCGAATCCTCCATCCACATGTGGACGACGAATCCCTTCGGGATGGCCGGCAGGGTGCTCGAACCGTTGAACGGTTGACCCGGCAGCCATACCGCCTCGCCTGTGCCGAACAGCTCGTCCAACGCGGCCTCGCCAGTCGGCCCCGGGTTACGCATGAACCAGCGCAGCGACACCACTCCGGACTTCAGCAGCCACGCCAACACCCCGCGGTAGCACGTCTCGCTGGGCCCGGAGAGCGGGAAGTTGTTCCGCGATAGGGTCAGGTTGCCGGCGATCGGCGGCGGGGCGCCGGAGGGAGCGCCTGTCTTGGCTACATCCGAAACGCCGTCCGCGGTCGCCCCGGGGACGATCGCGAACATACCGATGCCGGCACAAATACTCGCCTCGGTTTGCATTCCCCAATGCGCCAAGCTCAGCGCTTTCCAGTTGGTGGGCAGGTAGCTGGAATGGGCGGTGGCACCGCCGACCAAACTCATCTTGGCCCACAGGTCGGAGAAGTACACACGCTGGCACAGCAACAGTGCCCGCAGCGCGTTTCGGGCAGGCTTGTTGGCCGTGGTGTTTTTGTGTACGCCCGGGGTGCTGCCCAAGGCGATTTCCTTCGAGATTGCATCCCGGGCCATGGTGACGATGGTGTTGATGTGATCGCCAATCTTTGGGACGACGTTCGGAAACGCGGTATTCAGATAATTGATCGTCTCTGTCCAGCGCGCTGCATCGGACTTGTTCACGGTTAGCTCCTGCGCTAGCGGGCGGGCTTGCAGTCATGTCGGTCGTGCTGGCAACCGCCTGGACCGGCCGGGATGCTTTACCCGGCCTGGGCAACCTGTTGCCCGACCCGGGGTTGGGGGGAACGAGGATATCAGTGCCCGGATTAACTCCGTCGGGTCAAGGCGGGAACAATCTGGTCACCCCAACGCCTGCGCCATCCACACCAGGCTTGCCATGCGCCCGCTGTGGGCGGCGTCACGGCGAAACGAATGCAGGCGCGGATCAGTGAAGGTGTCGAATCCGCCCCCGAACATGCGCGTCACGCCTGCCGCATGCAGGCGCTGGCGCGCGAGCGCGTAGAGATCACACTGCCAATGTCCGGTCCGGGCCGCGGTGAACGCTGCTGCGGCAGTTGCTTCATGCGCGATGAATGCACCGCGTACTTCATCTCCAACCTCATATGACTTCGCGGCAATCGCCGGGCCGAGCCATGCGAGTATGTTCGCGCGCGGCGTATGCATCGCAGTCACCGTGGCGTCGAGCACGCCAGCGACCAGCCCACGCCAACCCGCATGCGCGGCGGCAATTTCGGATCCGTCATCAGCGCAGAACAACACCGGCAGGCAGTCGGCAGTCTGGATCGCCAGCACCACGCCGGGAGTGCGGGTTACGGCGGCATCAGCTTCCCCGGTCGCATCGCCCCCATCCACCCTGCGGGCACCTTCCCCTGCAAAAGGGGCCGGGTTGGGGCGGGGAGAATCAACGTGAACCACTTGCGTACCATGCACCTGCCGCAGCCAACGCGGTACCGAGGGCAACGTTAGCGCGGCTTGCAGGAACTCGCGATTCCGTGCGACGGCGTCCGGATCATCGCCACAATGCACGCCGACGTTGAACCCGAACGGTGAGTTCTGCGCCAATCCCGGTCCTGCACGCGTGGTGACCACCGCACGCACATTGGCCGGCGCAGGCCAAACGGGCACCAACCATGAGGACGCCACGTCAGCCACGGCCAGTTTCCGCACCCGCGACATCCGCGCGCAATGCCACCAGCAGGTCGAGGAAGTCTCGCGGCGGCGCAGCCTCGAACGCCAGCACCTCGCCGGTCACCGGATGCGTGAACGCCAGCCGCTCGGCATGCAAGGCCTGGCGCCTGAATCCACGCAGCGCATCGGCAAGTTCACTCGTCGCGCCGCGTGGCAGGCGCAAACCCTTGCCGTACAGCGGATCGCCGACCAGTGGATACCCCGCGTGCGCCATGTGCACGCGGATCTGGTGGGTGCGACCGGATTCCAGCTCGCATTGCAGCAGCGCCTGCGCACGGAACTTCTCGCGCACGCGGTAGTGGGTGACGGCCGGGCGCCCGCCCTCGCGTACGGCGCGGCGCAAGCGATCGGCTGGATGCCGGTCCAGCGGGGCATCCACCTTGCCGCCGGCGACCGGCACGCCATTGACGATCGCGGCATAGCGGCGATGGACATCGCGCACAGCCAGCATTGCGACCAGCGCGGTGTGCGCTGGCAGCGAGCGCGCGACCACCAGCAAGCCGGAAGTGTCCTTGTCCAGCCGATGCACGATCCCGCCGCGCGGGATCCTGGCGAGGCCGGGATCATGGTGCAACAGCGCGTTCAAAAGCGTGCCATCGCGGTTGCCCGCACCGGGATGCACGACCAGTCCGGCGGGCTTGTTCAGCACCAGCAGGTCGGCGTCCTCGAACACGACTTCGAGCGTGATCGCTTCGGGGCGGTCACCGAGTACCGGCGCGTCATCCGCCGTCCAATCCACCTGCTCGCCGCCAGCCACGCGGGTCTTGGGCTGGACCTTGGCGCCATCCAGCAGGATCCGGCCGTCCTTCACCGCGGCGGCAAGGCGCGCGCGCGAATGGCCAAGGAACAACTGCGGCAATATCTGGTCGAAGCGTTGCCCGGCCGCATCGGCGGGCACCGCAGAATGGAACTGTTGTTCAGCCACGCCGTGCGGCCTCCGGGTTGAATGTTGCGGATTCCGCTATCATGACCGATTGCGTTAGCAAAGACCCTATCAATGCCATTCCGACGCCCTGCCCCGCTGAAATTTGCCCTCATCCTGCCGTTGCTGCTGGCTCTCGGCGCGTGCTCGATATTCCATCACGGCCCGCGCCAGACACTCAACAACATGACGGTGGAGCAGTTGTACCAGCGTGCCCACTCGATGTCGGAGGACGGCAACTGGAGCAATGCCGAGGCCGTTTATCAGAAGCTCATCGCTCGCTTCCCCTACGGCGCGTACAACGAGCAGTCACAGATCGAACTGGCTTACGCGCAATACAAGGACGGCAAACCGGAAGACGCGTATGCCACGATCAACGAGTTCATCAAGACCTTCCCGACGCAGCAGCACATTGCGTACGCGTATTACTTGCGCGGGCTGATCAACTTCGATCGCACCGGCAGCGGCATCCAGAAGCTGGCCAAGATCAGCCCGTCACGCTTTGATCAGGGCTACGCGCTGCAATCGTTCGACGACTTCAACACGCTGATCGCGCGCTTCCCGGACAGTCGCTACGCCGCCGACGCCCGCCAGCGCATGGTCTACCTGCGCAACCAGCTGGCCCAGGGCGAGCTGAACGTTGCCGAGTTCTACCTGCAGCGCAAGGCCTATGTCGCTGCCGCAGACCGCGCCAAATACATCGTCGAGCACTACCAGCGCGCGCCGCAAGTCGCCGATGCCCTGGCCGTGATGGCCAAGAGCTACCACAAGCTCGGCCAGCAGCAGTTGTCCGAACAGACCGCACAGGTGTTGAAGCTCAACTATCCGAACCACCCGTATTTGAGCCACCCCAACAGCTGGCCGAAGCACCATTCGTGGCCGTGGCGGTTGATTCCGCTGACCAGCGCGCATTGAGGATCGCGCATCGCGTCATAGCGACGTGAACACGTCGCGGTAACCCCGCGCACACTCGGACTGGTTGCTCCAAGACTGGCATCCATGCCCATTTTCCGCCCGCCTCCCTGGCGGGCGTGTGACTTTCTCTTGCGTGGCCAAGAGAAAGTCACCAAAGAGAAGGCCACCCCGCGGATGCGCCTTCCGCACATCCCTGTGCTGCAGGTTCGCTCGCGGACTCCGGGGTTCGCCGAAGGTGCATCCATGCACCTGCGGCGAACTGGCGCACATCCCGTGCGCCACCCTGCGGGCTTATCCTGCGTCCGCTCACCGCACCCGAGGGGCCCGTTAGCGCGCATCGTGCGCGCTGTCGCCGCGAAGAACGGTGTTAGTTCTCGCTCCGGCCGAGGCCATGGATGGCCGCCGGCGAAGCGGAGCTCTCCGGTGCCGTTGGCGGTGACGCAGCCGTGACGCCGAGCGCGCGAGCAAGGCGCGCATGTTCGAGCACACGGACGTGCCGACTAAATCGGCAGGGATTGCCGAGTTGAACGCCGCAGGCGGCCCGTAGGGCGAGCCACAGGGATGTGGCGAGTAGTCTCGCGCCGGCGCGCGCGAGGCAAACGGCAAGGGCAGTCGAACGAACACGACGTTCGTTCGACCACTGCCACAGGCGCCATGGTCTTTGGCCGCTTTCTGCCGAAACAGAAAGTGGCTCGCTCGCCGCCGAGGCGAGCGAAACCTTCGCGAAAGCGCGTGAGGAGCCAAAGCACTGGATTACTCGCGCCATCCATGGCGCTCGCCCTGCGGGCCATCGGCTTCGCCGATGTTCGCTCCGGCATCCTGCCTCCGCAGTCCGGCCTGCGCCGGGACGACGTTCCAGCGCGTCAGCGCCAGCCATTCGAGATGGGATAACGCCGCTCGCGCCCGAATGCGCACGGCGACACACGCGGTCCCGGCGCAGCCTGACGGCGCTTGAACTCGGCGGTGTAGAGCATCCGCACCACGCGCTGCACGTCTTCCGTTGCGTAGCCGGCCGCAATGATTTCGGCCTGCGATTCCGCGCCCTCGATGCAGCGCCTGAGGATGCCGTCGAGTATGTCGTACGCCGGCAATGAATCCTGGTCAGTCTGGTCAGCACGCAACTCTGCCGAAGGCGCACGTTCGATGACGGCAACGGGGATCGGAAGTGAATACGGGTCAGACGCTGATTTATCGGCCGCGTTGCGCCAGCGCGCCAATGCGTAAACTTGCGTCTTGTAGACGTCCTTCAACGGCGCATAACCGCCACACATGTCGCCGTACAGCGTGGCGTAGCCAACCGCCATTTCGCTCTTGTTGCCGGTAGTCAAAAGCAACTTGCCGGTCTGGTTGGACAAGGCCATCAGCAACACACCGCGGCTGCGCGCCTGCAGGTTCTGCCCGGTCAGGTCGGCAAGATCGCCGCAGGTTGAGGCCAGGGTCGCGGTCGCCGCGTCGACGCTCGTGGCAATCGACAGGTCAAGATATTCCACACCCAACGAGCGTGCTTGTGCATGGGCCTCGCGCAACGAAAGCTCCGAGGTGTAACGCGAGGGCAGCATCACTGCGGTGACATTCCGCTCACCCAGCGCATCCACGGCAATCGCCAACGTCAGCGCAGAGTCGATGCCGCCGGACAATCCCAGCAGCACGCCCGTGAAGGCATTCTTGTGCACGTAGTCGCGCACACCGCGCACCAGCGCCGCGTACATCACGGCATCCGGAGACGCATCCGCTGCCACCGGCCAGTCGCGCGCGTTCCACTTGCGGGAAGTCGAATCGAAGTCGGCCCACAGCAAGGCATCCGCGAAAGCAGGCGCGCGTGCGGCGAGCTTGCCGTCGCCATCCACCAGCAACGAAGCGCCGTCATACACCACTTCGTCCTGGCCGCCGACCATATTGAGGTAGGCGATCGCGCAACCCGTTTCCAGTGCGCGTGCCGTCAACACCGCTTCACGCTGCACCTGTTTGGCGGCGTCGAAGGGCGAGGCATTGATGACGACAATCAGTTCCGCGCCGGCGCGGGCCGCAGCGGCCACCGGCTCTGCCTGCCAGGCGTCCTCGCAAATCAGCACGCCGACGCGCACGCCGTTGAGCGTGGTCACCGTGACCGCGTGACCGGGCTCGAAATAGCGCTTGTCGTCGAACACGCCGTAGTTGGGCAGCGCATGCTTGTGCGCGATCTGGGCGATGCGGCCTTCGCGCAAAATGGCCGCCGCGTTGTAAACCACGCCACTGCTATGCGGAAAGCCGACCACAGCGGCAAGTCCGCCGGTATCCGCAGCGAGTGCGTCCAACTCGATCTGGCAGGCGGCGAGGAAACTGGGCCGCAGCAACAGGTCCTCGGGCGGATAGCCGCTGAGCGCAAGCTCCGGGCACACAAGGAGGTCCGCGCCACCGGACGCCGCCTCGCCCATCAGCGCGCGCACACGTGCGGCATTGGCTGCAACCGCGCCGACCGGGAAATCGAACTGTGCCAGTGCCAAGCGCAACGTGGCCATGCGTGACTCCGGATGGACGAAGGCCGCGACGAATCGCGGCCTTCATTGTACGGTCGCGGCTGCCGCTGCTCCTACATTTTGCTTGCCAGCGTGGCGCCAAGATCGGCCGGCGACTTCACGGTGGTGACACCAGCCTTTTCCAGCGCGGCGAACTTGGCCGCAGCGGTACCCTTGCCACCCGAGATGATCGCGCCGGCATGGCCCATGCGCTTGCCCGGGGGCGCGGAGGCGCCGGCGATGAACGCAACCACCGGCTTGGTGACGTGCGCTTCGATGAACTCGGCGGCTTCTTCCTCGGCGCTGCCACCGATCTCGCCGACCATGATGATGCCCTCGGTCTGCGGATCGTCCTGGAACAACGTCAGGCAATCGATGAAGTTCATGCCGTTGATCGGGTCGCCACCAATGCCGATGACGGTCGACTGGCCCAAGCCCACATTGGTGGTCTGGAACACCGCTTCATATGTCAACGTGCCGGAGCGCGACACGATGGCGACCTTGCCCGGCTTGTGAATGTGGCCCGGCATGATGCCGATCTTGCACTCGCCCGGGGTGATGATGCCCGGACAATTGGGGCCGATCAGCACGCTGTCGGGATAGTCCTTCAACACGTTCTTGACACGCAGCATATCGAGCACCGGGATGCCCTCGGTGATCGCGACGATCACCTTGATGCCGGCGGCGGCGGCTTCGAGGATCGCATCGGCCGCGAATGGCGGCGGCACGAAGATGACCGATGCATCGGCGCCGGTGTCATCAACGGCTTCGCGCACCGTGTTGAAGACCGGCAGGCCGATGTGTTCGCTGCCGCCCTTGCCCGGCGTGACGCCGCCGACCAGCTTGGTGCCGTAGTCCAGCGCTTGCTGCGAATGGAAGGTGCCTTGGTGGCCAGTGAAGCCCTGGCAGATGACTTTGGTGTTTTTGTTGACGAGGACGGACATGACAACCCCTTCATTCAATTATTTTGCAGGAGCGGCGGAAGCCGCGATTCACGTGGCAAAATTGCGCATATCGGTCGCGGCTGCCGCCGCTCCTGCACATCACGCCGCTTTCGCCGCCGCTACCGCTTTCTGCGCGGCGTCGTTCAGATCGTTCGCGGGTGTGATTGCCAAACCCGACTGCGCCAGCAGCTCGCGGCCCTGCTCGACGTTGGTGCCCTGCAGGCGCACCACCACCGGGATCTTCAGCCCGACTTCCTTGACCGCCGCGATGATGCCCTCGGCAATCAAATCGCAACGCACGATGCCGCCGAAAATGTTGACGAGGATGCAGTTCACTTTCGGTGAAGACAGGATCAGCTTGAACGCCGCGGTCACGCGCTCGGTTGTCGCGCCGCCGCCGACGTCGAGGAAGTTGGCGGGTTCGCCACCGGCCAGCTTGATCACGTCCATGGTCGCCATCGCCAGACCGGCGCCGTTGACCATGCAGCCGATCGTGCCGTCCATCGTCACGTAGTTGAGATGATCGGCCGCGGCTTCGGCTTCCGCCTTGTCTTCCTGCGACACATCGCGCATCGCCGCCAGTTCCGGATGGCGGAACTCGGCGTTGTCATCGGAATTGACCTTGCCATCCAGCGCCATCAGGTCGCCGGAGGCGATGATCGCGAGCGGATTCAACTCGACCAGCGAGAGGTCTTTCGCGTTGAACAACCTGTACAGGCCCAGCATGATTTTCGTCAACTGGTTGACCTGCTTGCCAGTCAAGCCAAGCGCGAAGCCGAGTTCGCGGCACTGGTAGGGTTGCAGGCTTTCGGTGAGATTCACCGTGACGGTGTGGATTTCATCCGGTGTCTCGCGCGCGACCTGCTCGATGTCGACGCCGCCACGGGCCGACGCGATGAAGGTGACGGCCTTGGTAGCGCGATCGACCAGCACCGACAGGTACAGCTCCTTGGCGATGTCGGTGGCCTCGGTGACCAGCACCAGGTTCACCGGCAGCGCGACGCCACCGGACTGGTAGGTGGCCATCCTGGTACCGAGCATGCCTGCGGCTGCAGCCTTCACCTCGTCCAGCGACTTGCAGAACTTGACGCCGCCGGACTTGCCGCGGCCACCGGCGTGGATTTGCGCCTTCACCATCCATTGTTCGCCACCCAGCATCTTGGCGGCAGCGACCGCTTCCGCCGCGGTCGCTGCCACCTTGCCCGGCGGCACCGCGATGCCGAACTCGGCGAACAATTGCTTGGCCTGATATTCGTGGAAATTCATGTGTGGGCCTTGTGATTCCGAAAGTTGCCGGCAACCACGCGGGTCGCCGTCCCGTGCTGCGGGCAGGGGTCACGCAGGCACGACAGCCGCCTATTGTTGCGCTGCAGCGTCCGTGTGTCTACCAAACAGCCCGAACGCAATCAGCAGCACCGCACCGATCGTGATCGCCGAATCGGCGACGTTGAACGCCGGATACGCCCACGTGCGCCAATAGACCTGGATGAAATCGGTGACCTGGCCGTGCACCAGCCGGTCAACAAGGTTGCCCAGCGCGCCGCCGATGATCAGCGCCACCGGCAACGCGTTGCGCCAATCACGCCGCGGCAAGCGCGCCAGCCACACGGCCAGACCAACGCTCACTACCACCGCGAGAACGCCGAACAGCCACGCCTGCCAGCCCGAACCGCCGGCAAGAAAACTGAAGGCCGCGCCCCGATTGAACGCCAGCGTCCAGTTCAGCACATGCGGGACGACTTGATGCGGCATGTACGGCACCAATTCGCGCAACGCGATCATTTTGGTGAGCTGGTCGACCACGATCACGCAGGCCGACAGCAGTAGCCAGATGAGCGCGTTGGGTCTGGGAAATTTGTTCAAGCCAGTGTCCTTGTCAGGTGGCACGAGGAAACCCGAATGATAACGGTACCCATGCCCGGGCCGTCCGGATCAACGTACTGCCAACGCGACGCGCGCCACCGGCAAGATCGCTTCGACCCAACGTGTGTACTGCGCGCCGGACGGATGCAGGCCGTCGGTGACCAGCTGATCGCGCGCGTCGAGCGAGCGCGAGATGCCGGTGACGTCGACCCAACGCGCACCCGCGCACTCGACCTCCAGACGCGCTGCGGCGTTGTACAAGTCGATCTGCGTGGCAATTTCACGAGCGTCGTGGTGTCCGGCGCGAGCAAACGGCGTGACGCCCCAATCTGGAATCGAAACCACCAGCACATGTGAGGCATTCCCCCCCGCCAGCGCCACGGCACGTTGCAAAAGGTCAGGAAATTGCGTGCGGTATTGATCCAGCGTCTGGTTGCGATACTGGTTGTTGACGCCGATCAGCAGGCTGACCAGCACGTACGGCGGCGCAAACACATCCGCATCCATCGCCGCCGCCAACTCGTCCGTGCTCCAGCCCGTCTTGGCGACGATTCGCGGATCGGCAATATCGACACCGTCCAAACGCAGGCGTGCAGCAAGCTGCCGGGGCCAACGTTCCGACTCCGCCACACCCTCGCCGACGGTGTAGGAATCACCCAGCGCGAGGAAGGAATGCATGATCATTGACTCGCAGCGGCCGTTGTGGAAAGTCAGGACATGGATGTCCGTTCTGGTGCCCACGACCACGGGCCCCGATGGTTGAGTCAAACCCGAACGGCGCAGCGATCAGGGACGATCGCATCAACAGCTTCAACCATGCGCTCCAGCACGCGCTCGATGCGCGCGAACACGTCGGCGATCTGTGCCGGCTCGGGCAGCAGCGTGATGCGGAAGTGCCGGCTCGCGTGCAGGTTGAAACTGGAACCCGGCACCACGAGGGCGTGTTCTTCATCCAGCACGCGCAATGCGAATTCGTTGTCATCGAAATCGGACAGCACGCCGGCGCGCACCGCCGGGAATGCGTACAACGCACCCTGCGGCACCACGCACTCGAGGAACTGGCTGCGCGCGACCGCGTCCTGCACGGCCCGGCGCGCTTCGTAGAGTCGTCCCCCCGGCGCGGTGAGCGCGGAGATGGTATCGGGGCCGGTCAGCGCCGGCTCGATCGCCCACTGCGCGGGCACGTTGGCGCACAGGCGCAACGCCGCCAGCAGTTGCAACGCATCGCGATATTCTTCCACGCGCTCGCCGGCACCCGACAAGGTCATCCAGCCGACCCGGAAGCCACAGGCGCGATGCACTTTCGACAGGCCGCCGAACGATACACATGGCAAGTCACCCGCAAGCGCCGCCAGCGGCGTGAAGCCGGCATCGTCGTACAGGATGCCGTCGTAGATTTCATCGCACAGCAACAGCAGGCCGTGGCGCGCGGCGATCTCGACGATACGTTCGAGCAGTTCGCGCGGATAGCACGCACCGGTTGGATTGTTCGGATTGATCAACACCAGCGCGCGCGTATGCGGCCCGCACAGGGCCTCGATCTGGTCCGGGCCGGGCAGGTGTCCTTGCGCCGCCGGACAGTCGTAATAGCGCGGCGTACCATCATTGAGGATCGTGGCCGCGCTCCACAAAGGATAGTCGGGCGACGGCAACAACACTTCATCACCCGGATCCAGCAGGGCGCGTAATGCCAGATCGATCAGCTCACTGACGCCATTGCCGATGAACACTCGGTCAATGTCGGCCACAGCCGCGCCGCGCCCGCATTGCTGCGCGAGAATCGCCGCGCGCGCCGCTTCCACGCCCTGCTCATGGCAATACGCGTCGCTGTCGGCAAGGTGCGCGGTCATCGCTGCGGTGAGATGCGCCGGTGCACGAAAGCCGAAGCGGCCAGGATTCCCGATATTGAGTTTCAAGACTGCGTGGCCGGCGGCTTCAAGTTCGCGTGCACGGCGCGCCAGTGCGCCACGGATTTCGTAGCGCACCCGCTCCAGCCGCGCGCTGGGCGCCGTGGTAGCCTGATTGGTAATCGATTCGACGGACATGGGCGCGCATGGTAGCGAAACCCACGCTCCAATTCAGCAGCCTCTGGTACATCCGCCGCTCGCCAACGACCGGGGCACATTCGCCAGGCGCCCCCCCGGATGCACGCGCGCCTGAACGCCAGCCATGCGCCCGGCTGCAAACGGTTTCGGGATCGGGCATGCTAGCGATCACTCCCAGACTCGCACACCTTCCGCGACGTTCCGTATCCGCGAACCCGCCATGGCAAACAACTCCACGCAAACTGCGCCGCTGCTGCAACGCATCGGCTGGTGCGGCGAGCTTCCGCCGCTGACCGCCCACGCAACCGTCGTCCGCGTCTCCGCCCAGCACCGGGCCGGCTACGAGGTGCACGACGGCACGCAAACCTTCAACGCGCAACCCGCGCCGAAATTCCTCAAGCGCAATCTCGACCCCGCCGAGCGGCCAGCGGTCGGCGACTTCGTGGTCATTGAAGCCGGCACGCCACCGCACATCGTGCAGGTGCTGCCACGCCGGAGCGTGCTGACGCGCGCAGCGGCAGGCGAACGCTACGCGCGTCAGAACATCGCCAGCAATGTCGACGTGGTATTGGTGCTGACCGGTCTGGATGGCGATTTCAATGCGGCGCGAATCGAGCGCTACCTGGCCCTGATCGAGGGTTCCGGCGCACACGCCGTGGTGGTACTTACCAAGCGCGATCAGGTGGACCAGGCCGACACCGACGCCGCCGTGGCAGCACTGGGCGAGAGACTGCCCGCCGGCACGCCGATCCACGCCATCAATGCCAAGGACGCCGCCAGCGTGGCGGCACTTGCAGTACATCTCGCGCCGGGCGTCACCGCAGCACTGGTGGGATCTTCGGGTGCCGGCAAATCCACGCTCACCAACACCCTGCTCGGCGAAGCCCGCATGGCCACCGCCGCCACCCGCGCCACGGACGGACACGGTCGCCACACCACCACCCATCGCGCGCTGTTGTCGCTGCCTTGCGGTGCCTGCCTGATCGACACCCCCGGCATGCGTGAACTGAAGCTCACCGGCGACGAAGACCTGGAACTGTTCGCCGACATCGACGCACTCACCGAACAATGCCGCTTCGCCGACTGCAGCCACGGCAACGAACCCGGCTGCACAGTACGCCTCGCCATTGAGGAAGGCGAACTCGACCCGGCGCGCTGGCAGCATTACCTGAAGCTGCACGGCCAGCGCGAAGAACAAGCCGCGCGCTTCGAAGAGCGCCTTGGCACCCCCCGCGAACCGCTGCGCACGCAAAAGCACCGCGGTTGGCAGGAGCGCGAGTAGCGGCCGCACCATGAAGCACGCCGCAACCGCGCCAGCCCAGCGACACTGCGCCGCACTCGACAAGCGGCTGGTGGACGCGGTGCGCCGCATCCGCGTGCTCGACACCGTGTCGTGGCCGGTGGCGGTCGAACGGCAATTCCTCGAACAACTGCAACGCGGCCACGAAGCCCTGCCGCACTTCGACTATGCCGCCCCGGACTTCTCGGCCGAGCGCACCGAACTCTCGGCTATCGCGAACGAAGCCGATACCGCGCACCCGCTCGGTGCCTATCTCGCGCGCAGCGCAGCCTCATGGCAGACCGCAGCGTGCATGCTGGAAGCAGTCGGCACCGCGGGCGTCACGGCGCCATCCATCGAACTCTACGGCAAACCCGGCGACGCCCTGCCCGGCGGCACCCAGACCAACTTCGACGCCGCGCGCTATTTTTTTGCGATCGCCGAAAAGCTGGGTGCTGGCGAAGCCTTGTCCGAAGCCGACTACTGCATTCCGGCGGAAGTGCTGCGCGACGAAGTGCAGGCCGAGGTTGACACCTGTTTCGGCGCCGGCGCGGTGCGCGTCGAAATCGATCCCGGCTTGACCGCCAAGGCCGCGGCTGGCGCGAGCCGCATCCGCTTGCGTGGCAACACCTGCTTCTCCGGGTACGACCGCTCGCAACTGCTCGCGCACGAAGCCTTCGTGCACACACTGACTGCGCGCAACGGCCGTGCACAGCCGATCCTGAAATCGCTGTCGCGCACTGCGCCACGCGCCACCGCCACGCAGGAAGGTCTGGCCGTGTTCGCCGAGCTGATGTCCGGCTCGATCGACATCGCGCGCTTGCAACGCATCAGCCTGCGCATCCTGGCCATCGACATGGCACTCGCGGGCGCCGATTTCATCGAGGTCTACCGCTGGTTTCGCGAGCACGGCCAGGGCGTCTCCGACAGCTTCTATTCCACCCAACGCGTGTACCGCGGCGTACCGCTCACGGGCGGCGCGGCCTTCACCAAGGACAACGTGTACCTTGCCGGGCTGCTCACCGTGCACACGTTCTTTCGTTGGGCCTTCAAACGCCGCCGGCTGGGCCTGCTGAAGCACCTGTTCGCCGGCAAGCTGGCGTTGGAGGATGCGATTGCTCTGCGGCCGTGCTTTGCCGATGGCTCCGTCGCCGAGCCCGAATTCCTGCCGCAGTGGGTGCAACACTCACAGGGCCTTGCCGGCAAACTCGCGTTCTCGCTGTTCGCGAACAAGATACGCATGGGCCGGATTGGCGAATGGGATTGAGAAGCGCGGAATAACCTGCTGCGCTTGGCAGCTTGCGCGCCGGCAGTGCTCGCCATGCTCACGTACTGGCGTGTACGCTCCGCTGGCTGCGCGCTGGCGTCACGCAACCCGCCTTCGCTCGCGACGGTTGTTCCGCGTTTCTGGGCCCACGCCCGGTTTGTGCGGGACGCTGCGACTGGTAGTCAAGCGTCAGAACCAGCGCCGATTCTCGCCCGCACCCTGCCCTTCAAACGCGGCCACATTCTCGACGCAGCGCCCGCACAATTCGGGATGCTCGGCGTGCTGACCGACATCAACACGATGGTGCCAGCAACGGATGCACTTCGGCGCATCGCTGACACTGGCTGACACCCACACGTTGGCACCTTCGAGTTCGCTCAGCACCGCATCGGCAGGTGCGTCACCTGCATCGAGGCGCAAGTCCGAGGCGATGAAGAAGAAACGCAATTCGCCGGCGACCTGTTTGTAGCGATCGGCCAGTGCCGCATCGACATGGAGGGTGACGGTGGCGTCCAGCGATGAGCCGATCTTGCCGTCCTTGCGCATACCTTCGAGCACGCGCGCGGCGGTTTCGCGGATGCTGAGCAGATCGGTCCACCAGCGCCGTTGTTCCGGCGTGTTCTGGGTTTCGCGCAGGCCCTGGTACCAGGTCTGGTACAACACCGACGCATCACGCACGCTGAAACCACCCCGCACCTCGGTGGGCACGTGCGTCTGGTGCGGCATCGCCTGCCACACTTCTTCGGCGGTGAATGCAAATAGGGGCGCCAGCCAGCGCACCATCGCCTCAAGGATCCGGAACATCGCCGACTGCGCGCTGCGACGGCCGTGGCTGGCCGCCGGCATCGTGTACAAACGGTCCTTGGTGATGTCCAGATACAGCGCGCCCATCTCGTTGGTGCAGAAGTTCTGCACGCGCTGCACGACTTCCGGGAAGTCGTAGCGCGCGTACGCGGCGACCACGGCATCTTGTACATCCGCCGCGCAACGCACCGCCCACTGGTCGAGCAGCAGGCAGCGATCGATGGTCAGGAGATCCGAAGCCGGGCTGAACCCATCAAGATTGCCGAGCAGGAACCGGCAGGTGTTGCGGATGCGGCGGTAACTGTCGGCGACGCGCTTGAGGATTTCATCCGACAGCGCCATCTCGTTGCGGTAGTCGGCCGAGGCGATCCACAGGCGCAGGATGTCCGCGCCGTAGCGGTTCATGACGTCCTGCGGCTCGATGCCGTTGCCGAGCGACTTCGACATCTTGCGCCCCTGCGCGTCGACGGTGAAGCCGTGGGTCAACACTTCGTCGAACGGCGCGTGGCCGTGGATTGCGCACGCGGTGATCAGCGATGAATTGAACCAGCCGCGATGCTGGTCCGAGCCTTCCAGATACATCACCTGATCGCCCGGATTGCGTGCGAGTTCGGGACGCTGGTCAAGCACGCAGTAATGCGTGACGCCCGAATCGAACCACACATCGAGGATGTCGTTGACTTTGTCGTAGTCCTTGGCTTCATCGCCAAGCAAATCGGCAAGCTCGAGCGCGTACCACGCATCGACACCACCGGTCTCGACACGCTTGGCGACTTCGCGCAACAACTCGGGGCTGCGTGGATGCGGCTCGCCGGTCACCTTGTGTACGGCCAGCGCGATCGGCACGCCCCAAGTGCGCTGGCGGCTGATGCACCAATCCGGGCGGCCTTCCACCATGTTGTTGATGCGCTCCTCGCCCCACGAGGGATAGAACTTCACGTCGTGGTGGATCGCGTGCAGTGCGCTGGCACGCAGGCCCTGCGCATCCATCGCGATGAACCACTGCGGCGTGGTGCGGAACGCCACCGGCGTACGATGCCGCCAGCAGTGCGGATAGCTGTGGGTGATCGTCGCCTTGGCGAGCAGTACACCGCGCTCGCGCAGCAGCTCGATCACCGTGTCGTTGGCCTTCCAGATGTACTGGCCTTCGAAGATCGGCGTGCCCGGCAAATACACGCCGTTGGGACCGACCGGGTTCAGCACGTTGGCCGGCGTCGTCGCGACGATGCCGTAGCGCTGGCCAATCGTGAAGTCCTCGGCGCCGTGGCCGGGCGCGGTATGCACCGCACCGGTGCCATCCTCGGCTGATACGTGTTCGCCGACCAGGATCGGAACTTCGCGCTCGTAGAACGGGTGCTTCAACTTCAGGCCTTCCAGCGCGCCGCCCTTGGCGCGGCCGAGCACGCCCCCATCCGGCCTGCGGCCACCTTCCCCCGCAGGCGGGGGAAGGGAATCATTCTGGTAGCGGGCAAGCACCTTGTCCGCCAACGCCTCGGCGACTACCAGCAGCACGCGCTTGCCCGCGCGTGGCGGGCCTTCCACCAGCACGTAGTCAAAATCCGGCCCCAGCGACACCGCCATGCTGGCCGGCAGTGTCCACGGCGTGGTGGTCCAGATCGGCACCGCGACGATCACGCCAGCATCGACCGCGACACCGAACTTCACCGCCAGCGCCTGCGGATCCAGCGCGTCATACGCGACGTCAATCGCGGGCGACTGCTTTTCCTGATATTCGATCTCGGCCTCGGCCAGCGCCGAGCCGCAATCGAAGCACCAATGCACCGGCTTGAAACCACGCGCCACATGGCCATTGGCGTACACGTCGGCCAGCGCGCGCAGGATGTCGGCCTCATACTTGAAGTCCATCGTGCGATAGGGCTTTTCCCAATCACCGAGTACGCCGAGCCGCTTGAAATCCTTGCGCTGCACGTCGATCTGCTGTGCGGCGTACTCACGGCAGTGCTGGCGGAAAGACTCCGCGTCGACCTTCTGCCCGACCTTGCCGTATTTCTTTTCGACCGCGATCTCGATCGGCAGGCCATGGCAATCCCAGCCCGGCACATAGGGCGAGCGGAACCCGGCCATCAATTTGGAGCGCACCACGAGGTCCTTGAGGATCTTGTTGACCGCGTGGCCAAGATGGATCTTGCCGTTTGCATAAGGCGGACCATCGTGCAGGATGAACGCACTTTCGCGCTGCGCGGTGTGGGCCTGCAGGCCGGCATAGCGCTGCGCGGACTCCCATTCGGCCAGCATCACCGGCTCGCGTTTGGCGAGGTCGGCCTTCATCGCAAAGTTGGTGACAGGCAGGTTGATGGTTTGCTTGTAGTCGCGGCTCACGCGATCGCTCCGGAAACGGTGGGTGTCTCGGCAAGAATGTGCCGCGCGGCGGCGGCGTCGTGATCCATCTGCGTGCGCAGCGCAGCCAGATCGGAAAATTTTTCTTCGTCACGCAATTTGGCAACGAACTCGACTTCGATGCGCCGAGCGTAAAGGTCACCATCAAAATCGAACAAATGTACTTCGAGCAGCATTTCGCCATCGCCGCTGATGGTCGGGCGAACGCCGAGACTGGCGACGCCGGGCAAGGCTTGATCGGACACCCCCTGCACACGCACGGCGAAGATTCCGGTGATCGGCGGTACGCGCTTGCCGAGGCGGAGGTTGGCAGTCGGATAACCAAGCTCATGGCCGAGGCGCTGGCCGCGTACGACGCGGCCGGAAATCGTGAACGGCCGTCCCAGCAAGGCCCGCGCATGCGCGAAATCGCCGTCCGCCAGCGCACCGCGTACTCGCGAGGCCGACACACGCTCGCCGTCGCCATTGGTAACCGCATCGAGATCGCGCACGTCGTAATGGCCTTCGCCCTGCATTGCGCGCAGCAGCTCGATATCCCCCGTGCGGTTGTGGCCAAACCGGAACCCCGCGCCGACCCAGATTTCGCGCGCGCCCATGCGTGCAACCAGCACCTTGCGAACGAAATCTTCGGCACTCATCGCCACCAGCGAGGCGTTGAAGCGCAGCAACAGCAGTTGCTCGATACCTGCGTCTGCAAACCCCTCCAGCTTCTCGCGCAGCGACGACAGTCGCCGCAACGGCACCGGCGAGAAATAGCCGCGTGGCAGCGGTTCGAAACTGACGGCGCCCGCGACCAGGCCAAGCGTGCTCGAGCGCTCACGCACCTTCGCCAGCAGCGCGGCATGACCGCGGTGCATCCCGTCGAATGCGCCGACGGTCAGCACGCAGCCAGCCGGAGCCAGGCAAGGCCCGGCAATGTCAGAGTGAATCGTAAGCATCGGGCCAGTATATAAGGTCGGCCCGGCGCGCAGCCCGGATGCAGCGAGGCGACTGCGCTTGCACGCGCAAGCACATCGCGAGAGCCTCGGAGTGCATCCGTCAATCAGCAGCATGGCAACCGGCGGTATCGACGCGGGCCAGCAGGTCACCCACGCGCCCCTGTCCCGGCACCTCAAGTTTCGGCGCAACGTCATTCAGAGGCAGCAGTACGAAGGCACGCTGGTGCAGGCGCGGGTGCGGGAGGTCGAGGCCGGGCTCCTGAAGTTTCGAATCGCCGTACAGCAGCAGGTCGAGATCGAGCGTGCGGGGACCATTGCGCACACCGCGCACACGACCCGCGCGAGATTCGATCGCGAGCAGCGCTTCGAGCAAGCCCCGCGGGGGCAATGAGGTTTCCAGCAAAGCGACGGCGTTGATGAAATCCGGTTGCTCGATGACGCCCCAGGGCGGGGTGCGATACAGGCGCGACCGTGCGATCAGCGTAGTGTGCGGCAGCTGCGCGAGTGCCGTGAACCCGCGCTCGACCTGGGCCTTGGGGTCGTCAAGGTTGCTGCCCAACGCGACGCAGGCGGCGACCATCCCGCGCATCGTCATTCGGCTGATTCGGAAGGCTGCCCGGCGGCTTTGTCGGACTTGCCGCGACGGCGGCGACGGCGGCGCTTGAGCTTGGCGGTATCCTCGCCGGCCTCCGCGTGAGCCGTTTTGGCCGCGTGGGTCTTGGACGCCAGGGATGCGGACAGCTGGTCGGGCGGGACCGCTTGCGCCTGCGTCCACCATTCGCCCAGCTCACGCAGCTCATCCGATTCGCCGCCGCGCAACAACAGGAAATCGTAAGCCGCCCGGAAGCGCGGATGTGACATCAAGCGGAATACGCGCTTGCGAGTGCGCTCGGTAAAACGTGGTTGCAGTGCCCAGATTTCCTCGATGGCGTAGCCGAAGCGGCGCGGGATCGCGACCCGCTTGCCCTGCTCGCCCATGACCCGGTGCGACGCGCGTTGCCATGCCAGCGAGCGCACCACGCCTTCGTCCTGGAAGTTGCGCGCCAGCGCCTCGACTTCGCCCCACAGCAACACCGCGAACAGGAACGCCGGCGTCACCGGACGCCCGTCCAGCACGCGCGCATCGGTGCCGGCAAGGCCACGTTCGATCAGTGCCATCAACCCGCCCGCATCGTCGTGCGCCAGCGCCCGCGCAGTGCCGGGAAACAGTTGCCGCAACAAACCGCACTGCCGCAGCATGCGGAAACTGGCGACGCCGTAACCCGCCAGGAACATCTTCTGGCATTCGTCGAACAGGCGCGCCGCCGGCGCGTCCGCAAGCAGACTGCCAAGCTCCGCGAACGGCGCCGCAGCGTTGGCGTCGATCGTGAAGTCGAGCTTGGCCGCGAGTCGCGCCGCGCGCAACATCCGCACCGGATCCTCGCGGTAACGCGTAGCCGGGTCGCCGATCAGGCGCAGAGTCCGGTCGCGCAGGTCCTCGATGCCGCCGACGAAATCGATCACGCTGAAATCGGCGATGTCGTAGTACAAGGCATTGACGCGAAAGTCGCGCCGCAGCGCGTCTTCCTCAATTGTGCCCCAGACGTTGTCGCGCAGGATGCGCCCGTCCACCACATGGCGATCGCCATTGCCATCGCCGTCGCCGTCGCCGGTGCCGCGGAAGGTCGCCACTTCGATGATCTCGGGACCAAACACCACATGCGCGAGCCGGAAGCGGCGCCCGATCAGCCGGCTGTTGCGGAAGATCCTGCGCACTTCTTCCGGCGTCGCGTCGGTGGCGATGTCGAAGTCCTTGGGCTGGCGCCCGAGCAACAGGTCGCGCACGGCGCCACCCACGAGGCAGGCGCGAAATCCGGCGTCCTTCAACCCGTACAGAACCTTCAGCGCAGCACGGCTGATTTGCTTGCGGGAGAGGTTGTGCTGCTCGCGCGGAATCACGCGCGGCGCCGGTTGCGGATGACCGGGTGCGATGGGTTCGGAACTCAAGCTGCAAAAATCCGTTGGGGAGGGCATGCCGCCAATGTGCGACACGAATCCCGCTATACTAGCGCGCTCGCCAAATCGACGCTCCCTTCGTCTAGTGGCCCAGGACATCGCCCTCTCACGGCGGTAACGCGAGTTCGAGTCTCGCAGGGAGCGCCAAAGAATACCCCATGGCCTTCGTCGTCACCGACAACTGCGTGAAATGCAAGTACACCGACTGCGTCGAGGTGTGCCCTGTCGACTGCTTCCATGAAGGCCCGAACTTCCTCGCGATCGATCCGGACGAGTGCATCGACTGCACGCTGTGCGAACCGGAGTGCCCGGCGCGGGCGATCTTCCCGGAAGACGACGTGCCCGCGGGTCAGGAACACTACATCGCGTTGAACAAGGAATTGGCGAAGTCCTGGCCGGTGCTCACCGAGCGCAAGGATCCGCCTGACGATGCCGCCGAATGGGACGGCAAGCCCGGCAAGTTGCCGCTGCTGGAACGTTGAGGCCATACGCCCGCCTGCAGGAGCGGCGGAAGCCGCGACCACCTCGCCGCGCGTAGGCATCCTGTTCAAACGGCGCGCTGCCGAACCTTCTGGCGGCAAGCGCCGCCCGGAACATGGTCGCGCTTCCGGGCGCCTACTGCAGGCGCTGACTCAGCACGCCCATCACTTTCGCAGCCGCTTGCGGATCGCCCGACGCCTCGACCACGCTGCCGGTACCGGACGGCGCCACGCTCACGGTCACCGCACCGGCAACGACTTCGGTCTTGCCGTGGTGAAACAATCGATGGAAGAACCCGCCCTTCGATTTCGTGGTGACGGTGGTATTGACCGCGACCTGGTACGTGCGCGCGGCATCATCGTGCGCGGTGACCTGCCCGACTTCGCCACGCGCCAGAGCCAGCCCGACGCGACGATAGACGCTGTCCGGCGTGTCCGGCAGCGTCAGGGGTGCGCTGCTGGCGCTTGACGCACCCGAGCCATCCGCTGCCATGGATGCGGTCGGTGGCGCTTCAGTCGATCCGGTGGCAGCCGCCGCGCCGGTCCCCGCATTGGGGATCGTGAGTGCTTCGCTGGTGGCCGGCTGGCTCATGCCGGGGGGCACTTCCAGCGGACGCTCCTGTTGCGCAGTTTTGTAAGCCGGCTCACGCTGCCGGAACGGATTGTGGGCCTTCAGGGTCTGGCAGCCAGCGAGGCCAACCGCAGCGAGCACGAGAACCAGCAGTATGAGTTTTTTCATGGGGGCATTGTGCATGATCATGGCGTGGTGGCGCCAGCAAGTGGAATCAGGACGTTGCGCAGCTGGGTCCGCGCCGGTCCGGGAGCCAAGGCCAGCAGCGGCAGCCGCAGGCCGTCGCGACACAGCCCCAGTTCGGCCAGACCCGCCTTGACCGGAATCGGGTTGGGCGCGCAATTGATGGCATCCAGCAAGGGTTCAAGGCTGGCCATGTGCGTGCCCACCGCGGCGCGATCGCCTGCCAGCGCGGCATCGCACAAGCGGCGGAACAACGTTGGCACCAGATTGTTCACCACGGAAACCACGCCTCCCGCGCCGGCCAGCATCGCGCCAGCCGCGCTGCCATCGTCACCGGACAGGTAGACAAAGCCTGGGCGTCGAAGTTGCACAAGCGCGGCGATGCGTTCGGGCGTACCCACCGCTTCCTTGATGCCAACGATACCCGCAGCATCGCACAGCGCGGCCACGGTTTCCGGCTGCATGTCGCAACCGGTGCGCGAGGGCACGTTGTACATGATGATCGGGATGTCGCAGTGCTCGGCGACTTCCCCGAAGTGCCGCCGCAAGCCATCCTGGGTCGGGCGCACGTAATACGGCGTCACGACCAGGGCGGCATCGGCGCCCAGCGCCTGTGCGCGACGGGTCAATGCCACGGTCTTGGAGGTTGCCGCTTCGCCGCTGCCGGCGATCACCGGCACGCGCCGTGCGATGTGTGCGACGGCGAACGCCAGCAGGCGCTCGTATTCGCGCTCGTCCAGCATGTGGGCCTCGCCGGTGGAACCGGCGACCACGACGCCCTGGGTTCCGCCCGCCAACTGATGATCAAGCAGGCGTTCAAATGCGGCGAAGTCGAGCGCACCGTCCGCATCGAACGGGGTCGCAATCGCACACAGACTGCCGGCAATTTCCACGGACGTCTCCAACCAAAGCCAGGAATGATACGTCAGCACAGGCCGGCATACACACCATCGCGTGCGATCACGACATGCGTGCATCCGGCGATGATCATGCTGGTATGCTCCGCAACGTGACCGTGAAGACCCTCGCCAGCGTGAACCGCCCTGCCGCACGTCCCGCCACTGACCACCAGTTGCTGATTCAGGCGGTTGCGCCTGCGCGGCAATCTCCCTTGCTGACGCTGTCGCGGCGGATTGCCGATGCCGGTTGCAACCTGGTCGAGTCGCGCGTCGCGACGGTCGGCGCGGATGTGTCGGTACTGCTGCTCGCAAGGGGTCCATGGGATGCAATCGCCAAACTTGAAAACGCGCTGGCCCGTGTCGGCAAGGACGCCGCCCTGCATCTTTTGAGCTACCGCACCGAAGCCGGCGACCAGCAAAGCCGCCTGCTGCCGTACATGGTCGAGGTGGTCGCCGCCGACAAGCCGGGCGTGCTGGTGGAACTGATCGATTTCTTCACCGCCCACAAGATCAGCATCGAACAGATGTCCTCGATGCGCTACCAGGCCATGCAGACCGGCGCCGACATGTTCCAGGCGCAGATCACGGTCGGCCTGCCCGCGGATACCCACATCGCATCACTGCGCGACGAGTTCATGGAGTTGTGCGACAGCCTCAACCTCGACGCCATCATGGACCCGGTGAAGTTTTGAGCAGGCAACACGGCAGCATGACCCCAAAAATCGGCAACAAGGTTCCCAAGTTGTCCGGCACGCTCCAATCCGGCGACACCGTGAAACTCGCCGACCTCGCCGGCGGCTGGCTGGTGCTCTACTTCTATCCCAAGGACAACACCTCCGGCTGCACGCGCGAAGCCGGCGAATTTCGCGACCTGTACACGCAGTTCCGCCGCCGCGGCGCCGCGATCGTGGGCGTCTCGCGCGACAGCGCGCGCTCGCACCACGGCTTCAAGGAAAAACTGGGGTTACCCTTCCCGCTGATTGCCGATACCGACGAAGCTTGGTGCAAGGCCTTCGACGTGATCCGCATGAAGAAGCTTTACGGCCGTGAATACATGGGCGTCGATCGCAGCACGTTCCTGATCGATCCCGACGGCCGGCTGGCCCAGGAGTGGCGCGGCGTAAAGGTTCCGGGCCACGCGCAAGCCGTGCTCGACGCCCTCCCCGCGCCCTGACGAGTACGTGTTGCAGACCTCTGGAACAAAAGCATCTGGACGTGGATTTACGCAAATGGACGCGGATTACAAGCCTTCTTCCGTGTTGACCCGCGTTGATCCGCGTCAAAAACTTTTTTTCGATTTTCCCACGAGGCCCACGCCGCATGACCAAGAAGGCCAAGCAACAGCGCACCTACGCGCTCGACACCAACGTCCTGCTGCACGATCCCACCGCCCTGTTCCGTTTCGAGGAACACGACGTTTTCATCCCGATGACAGTGCTGGAGGAACTTGACGAAAAGAAACAGGGCGTGTCGGAAGTCGCCCGCAACGGGCGCCAGGCCAGCCGCTTCCTCAATGAACTGATCGAACGCAACAACAGCCACGGCATCGCCGATGGCGTGCCCCTGACCCAACCCGAAGGCGTCAAGCTGAAGGGCGGCGCCAGCGGACGCCTGTATTTCCAGACCCGCACCGGCAACGGCCACGGCAAGGCCGACAACCAGATCATCGCGGCAGTGCTGCAACTGCGCGAACAACACGCCGATGCGCAGATCGTGCTGGTGTCGAAAGACATAAACCTGCGGATCAAGGCCAAGATTTTCGGACTCGACGCCGAGGATTACGAAAACGACCGCGCGCTCGATGATTTCTCGCTGCTGTACACCGGCGCGACCGAGCTGCCCGCCGATTTCTGGGACCGGCATCCCGAAGTGCATTCCTGGTCCGAGCGCGGACAAACCTTCTACGAAGTGAAGCCGCGCAATGACGAAGCTTGGCAACCGAACCAATGCCTGTACCTGCCCGGCGAAAACAGCGTCGAGTTGCGCGTGCTTGAAACGTCGGGCGAGAAAGCCCGGCTGGCGCTGCTGCACGATTACACCGGCAACGCGCACAGCGTGTGGGGCATCGCCGCGCGCAACCGCGAGCAGAATTTCGCGCTCAACATGCTGATGGATCCCGACATCGACTTTGTCACCCTGCTCGGCACCGCCGGCACCGGCAAGACCCTGCTGGCGCTGGCCGCAGGGCTCGCGCAGGTGATGGACCAGCAGCGTTACCGCGAGATCATCATGACCCGCGCGACCGTGAGCGTCGGCGAGGACATCGGCTTCCTGCCCGGCACGGAAGAGGAAAAAATGACGCCGTGGATGGGCGCGCTCACCGACAACCTGGAAGTGCTGGCCAATCCCGAGGACGGCGGCTCGTGGGGGCGGCAGGCCACCAACGATTTGCTGGCATCGCGGATCAAGATCCGCTCGCTGAACTTCATGCGCGGGCGCACCTTCCTGTCGCGCTACCTCATCATCGACGAAGCGCAAAACCTCACACCCAAGCAGATGAAGACCCTGGTCACCCGCGCCGGCCCCGGCACCAAGATCGTGTGCCTCGGCAACGTCGAGCAGATCGACACGCCGTATCTCACCGAGACGACCTCGGGCCTGACCTACGCCGTCGATCGCTTCCAGCACTGGCCGCATGCGGCGCACATTACCCTGCGACGCGGTGAACGTTCGCGACTGGCGGATTTTGCTTCCGAGGCGCTTTAGAGCCAGGACTCGGAACTTGGAAAAAGCATAACAACTACCATCGTCATTCCGGGGCCGCATCCGGATTCACCGGATGCGGAACCCGGAATCCATTTTGACTTTCCTGCCCTGCCCAGGAGAATGGATTCCGGCCTGCTCCGAAACGACGAGCGTTCATGCCCCGCCTATCGCAACCCCGCGTGAGTGCTGATCACCTGGACCACACGAGGAACCATCCTCTGATTGGCGTCGATCACCGCCGCCGCGCGCTGCTGCAAGGCGCGGGCCTCGCACTCGCCGCGCTGGCGCTGGGTGCACCGCGTACACTGCGGGGCGCCATGCCAACTCCTGCTCCAGTGAACCACGACAAGCGCTCGCGCCTGATCCTGCTGGGCACCGCCGGCGGTCCGACGCCCAAAGTCGACCGCTCGGCGCCCGCCAACGCCATCATCATCGGCGATGCGATCTACGTGATCGACTGCGGTGATGGCGTGGCGCGACAGATGGTGAAAGCCGGCCTCGACCTTGGCCATATCCGCGACGTTTTCATCACCCACCAGCATTCCGACCACAACGCCGACTACGGCAACCTGTTGCTGCTGGCCTGGGCCACGGACCTGCACACCAGGGTGAACACCTGGGGCCCGCCGCCACTGAAGCGGATGACCGAACTGTTTCTTGAACTGAATGAGTACGACATCCACATCCGCGAAACCGACGAAGGCCGCCCGCCACTGGCGCCGCTGATCGTGCCGCACGAGATCACGCGCGCCGGTCTGGTGATGCGCGATGACAACGTCAAGGTCACCGCAGCGTTGGTGCAACACCCGCCGGTGACGCCGGCGTTCGCGTATCGCTTCGACTGCCCGGACCGTTCGATCGTGTTTTCCGGTGATACCCGCCCGAGCGACAACCTGGTCGAGCTTGCACACGGCGCCGACATCCTGGTGCACGAGGTGATCGATCTGAAGGCCATCGACGCAGTCGTGAAGGACGAAGCCATGGCCACCCGCCTGCGAGCACACCTTGAAGCAGCGCATACGCCCATGTCCGAAGTTGGGAAAATCGCCGCGCGCGCGGGCGTCAAGACGCTGGTGCTCAATCACTTCGTCCCCGGCACCGCACACATTCCGGATGCGGTCTGGTACGACGCGGTCAAAGCGCACTTCAAGGGCCGCGTGATCGTCGGCCACGACCTGATGGAACTCTGAAGCGTGGCAGCGACGCGCGCATGTTGCCTCACCATCGCCGGCTCGGATTCCGGCGGCGGCGCCGGCGTCCAGGCTGATCTCAAGACGTTTGCGGCACTTGGGGTGCACGGCACCAGCGCGATCACGGCACTGACCGCGCAGAACACCCGCGCTGTCACCGCTGTGCATCCGGTACCCGTGCGCCAGCTGCGCGCGGAACTCGATGCCGTGTTCGACGACTTCACGATCAGCGCGGTGAAGACCGGCATGCTTGGCGCTGCGAAGACCGTGCGCTGCGTTGCGCGGGAAATCACCCGCCGCCAGCCACGCTGGCTGGTCGTCGATCCGGTGATGATCGCAACCTCCGGCGCGCACCTTCTGGAACCCGACGCGGTGCGCGTGCTGATCGACCAGTTGCTCCCGCTCACCGACGTGCTGACTCCCAACCTTCCGGAAGCCGAAGCCCTGCTCGACATGCGGATCGGGAATGCCCGCAGCGCCGAACGCGCCGGCGAGGCGTTACTCGCAATGGGCGCCAAAGCCGTGTTGTTGAAAGGTGGACACGGCCGCGCACGCGAAGTGGTCGACCGCTGGTTCGACGCCCGCGGGACCTTGGAACTGCGGCATCCGCGCCTGCCGGGTCAATACCACGGCACCGGCTGCACGCTGTCTGCAGCCCTGGCGGCAGAGCTGGCGAAGGGCGCGCCGCCGCGTACCGCCGCGCGCCGTGCCATCGGCTTCGTGCAACGCGCCATGCGTGAAGGCTTCCGCACGCGCCCCGGCGGACTGGTCGTCCTGCGGGTGGGGCCGACACGCTAACATCAGCCCGTCGCGCCAGACTCTTTCACCATGCTGCTCACAATCCGCCTCGCGGTCCTCGCCATCATCCTGTTGTTCCTGCTGTGCGCGTTGATCGTGCACCTGCGTTCGCACGTGCGTTTGAAACTCAGCCGGCAACTTGCCGGCCACGCCACGGTGTTCGCGCCGTACAACTTGATGATGTACGCGTTTTCCGCGGTGCCGGCCGTCGCCTTCCCTGATCGCAAGCGCTTTACTGATGTCGACGTCTTGCGCGACAACTGGGAAACGATCCGCGACGAGGCCGCGGGCCTTTCCGACCAGGGTCACATTCGGGACGCACTGAAGGACACCGATGCCAGCTTCTCATCCTTCATCAAGGCTGGCTGGAAGCGGTTTTACGTGAAGTGGTACGGCGATCCGCTGCCCTCGGCGCAGGCGTTGTGCCCCAAGACCGTGGAGCTGGTGAATCGCATCCCGCGAGTGAAGGCGGCGATGTTCGCGCTGCTGCCGCCGGGCGTCACCTTGAACCTGCATCGCGATCCGTTCGCGGGTTCGCTGCGCTACCACCTGGGCCTGATGACACCCAACTCGCGCGACTGCCACATCTTTGTCGACGGCCAGGAATATTTTTGGCGTGACGGCGAGGATGTGATATTCGACGAAACCTGCGCGCACTGGGTCGAGAACAAGACCGACCAGACCCGGGTCATCCTGCTGTGCGACCTTGAGCGGCCGTTGCGTTCACGCCTGGTCGCGTGGATCAACCACCACGTCAGCAACTTCATGGGCGCGATCACCGCCTCGCCCAATCAGGCATCGGAGCCAACCGGCGCGATCAACCGCCTGTTCTCCGCCATGCGCCAGCGCCGCGAGAAGAGCCGCAGCTTCAAACGGCGTCACCACAAGCTGTTCAAGACCATGAAAGTTGCGGGCAGCGTGGTGCTGCTGTGGGTATTGCTGCTGGCGCCCTGGCCCATTTTGTAGGAACGGCGGAAGCCGCGACCGTTCCCGTTCAAGGCCAGCGGTCGCGGCTTCCGTCGCGCCTTCAATTCCCCGCCAGGATCTGCCGGGTCAGCGGCAAGCACCCACGCACATGCGCCCGCCAAACGTTAGCCGTGCAGGCGCTCCACCAACGCCTCGGCGAACGTCTCCGTGGTGCCCGCGCCGCCCAAATCCGGCGTGACGCGATCGTGGGCCGCCAGCGTCTCGCGGATCGCATTGCGGATGCGCGTGCCCTTGTCCACCATGCCGAGGTGATCGAGCATCTGGGCCGCGGCCAGCAGCAGCGCGCAGGGGTCGGCAATGTGTTTGCCGGCGATGTCGGGCGCCGAGCCATGCACGGCTTCGAAAATCGCCGCATTCGTGCCAATGTTGGCGCCGGGCGCGAGGCCGAGGCCACCCACCAGTCCGGCGCACAGGTCGGAAATGATGTCGCCGAACAGGTTGGTGGTGACGATCACGTCGAACTGCCACGGATTCATCACCAGCTGCATGCAGGTGTTGTCGACGATCATCTCGTTGCAGGTGATCTGCGGATAGTCCTTCGCGATCTCGCGCGCGACATCGAGGAACAGGCCCGACGCAGTCTTGATGATGTTGGCTTTGTGCACCACCGTGATTTTCTTGCGGCCCCTGGCCACCGCCAGCTCGAAGGCGTAACGCACGATCCTTGACGCGCCATGGCGGGTGTTGCGCACCAGCGATTGCGCGACCTCGCCATCGGCCGACAGCGTCTGGCCTTCCTGCAGGTATGCGCCCTCGGTGTTCTCGCGCACCGTGATGATGTCGATGTTCTCGAAATGCGCCTTGGTCCCGGGGAAGCTCAAGGCCGGGCGCACGTTGGCGTACAGGTCGAAATGCCGGCGCAGCGCCACGTTCAGCGACGAGAAGCCCTTGCCGATCGGCGTGGTCAGCGGCCCCTTCAGGGCGATGCCGTGCTTCGCGATGGTATCCAGGGTCGCCTGCGGCAGCAGCTCGCCGTGTTTTTCCAGCGCCACCATGCCGGCTTCGACAAATTCATAATCGAGTCCGCAATCGAGCGCATCCAGCACCTTCAGGGTGGCATCCATGATTTCCGGGCCAATGCCGTCGCCACGGATTACCGCAATCGTCTTGCTCACACGCAACTCCTTTATCTTGCGGGCATCCCTGATCGCCGCGTCCTGGGACTCTTCAGGCAAGTGCCCACGACACGGGCCGTGGTAGTCCAGAACGGCCATCCGTGGCCTGACTTTTCACAACAGCCGCTCCGCCAGGCGCGGCTGGCTCGACAGCGCGGACAAACAAAAGCGCAATTATGGTGGAGTCGTGCCAGAGGGAAAAGCCGCGAACAGACTACGGCGGCGCCAGAAGCTCAGCGAGCTTGCCGCTGCGCTCGGCCGCCGCCAGCTGGTCAAAGCCGCCCACGTAGTGGCCGTTGATGAAGATCTGCGGCACCGTGCGCGCGCCGCCGGTGCGAGTCGCCATCGCCGCCCGCGCTTGCATGTCCTGATCAACGCGAAATTCGCGCCATTCGAGGCCCTTGGCCTTGAGCAGACTCTTGGCGGCGGTGCAGTAGCCGCAAAACGCGCTGGAATAAATTTCGATGTCAGCCATGGGTGGATCAACCTCGATCAGCATGGCCGATTTTACCGCGGCTGAACACCCGCGCGCCGAAAATGGCAGCACGCTCCGATTGGGCCTATCTTTGACGGGTGGCGGAACCGCGTCGGCGAACGCGGGTCAGAACCTTGCCATCACCAGTCATCCAGCCACGGTCCCTGTGGCCGAGGCGCCTGCATCGTTCCAGAATCCAAACTCATGCCGATCACCTCGCGTATCCGTTTCCTGCCGGCCTTCGCCGCGACGCTGCTGCTGGCCCTGCCGGCAGCGGCCCAGCAGGCGGACGTGAAACTGCCCAACCTCGGCAGCGCCGCCGACACCGTGATGACCCCGCAGCAGGCCTCCGATTACGGTGCCGAGTTCCTGCACGAATTGCGCGGCGCGCATCTGGTTCTGGACGACCCGCAGGTCGACCAATACCTGCACGCCCTGGGCTATCGCCTCGCGTCATCCAGCGCCGACCCCACCCAGCACTACACGTTCACCCTGCTCAATATCCCGGAGATCAACTCGTTCGCCACCTTCGGCGGTTATATCTTCATTTTCTCGGGCATGTTCACCGTCACCCAGAAACAGGACGAACTGGCCGCGGTCATGGCGCACGAACTGGCGCACATCAGCCAGCACCACCTGCAACGCGCGATGGAGGACCAGAAGAAATCCACCCCGCTGTATGTGCTCGGCGCGTTCGCTGCGGCGTTCGCCGCGGCCAAGGTCGATTCCGGAACAGGCAGCAATCAGCGGCCCTATTACGGCAATGGCTACGGCTACGACAGTTACAGCGCGGGCGGCGATGCCGCCATGGGCGCGTTCACTGCCGTGATGGCGCTGATGCAGCAACACCAGATCGAGTTCACCCGCAAGGATGAGGAAGAAGCCGACCACGTCGGCATCAATACGCTGGCCAAGGCGGGCTTCAATCCCGAGGCCATGGCCGATGTGTTTGCCCGCATGCAGAGCCTGATGCGGCCCGGCGGCGATGGCGGCATGGCGGCGGGCAACCTGCCGGGATTCCTGCAGGATCATCCGGTCACCAGCGTGCGCATCGCCGACGCGCGCGCGCGGGCCCGCGTGCTGAACAAACAAGCGGCGGCATTCCGATCCAGCGCCGCCACGCCGCTACCCGGCACGCTGTTGCCGTTGCCATTCGGCGCGGCCAGCGCCAAAGTGCTGGCCGCGTCGCACTCCAGTCCGAGTGAATTGCAATACGAACTGATGCGCGAACGCGTGCGTGTGCTGACCTCCAGCAATCCGCGCGCGACGCTCGAGTTCTACACCCGCAACATGGCCGCCAGCCGCAGTTTCGCCGCCGCGACATCCAATCGCTACGGCTACGCGTTGGCGCTGGTGCAGTTGGGCCAGGCCGCCAAGGCCCTGCCCGTGATGACCGAACTGGCAGACGCCGACCCCGGCAACCTGACACTTTCCCTCGGTCTCGCCGACGCCGAACGCCATGCGGGCCAGCGTGAGCAGGCCTTGCGCCGCTACGCGCGGCTGAATGACCATTGGCCCGGCGACCCCGCGATCGTGCTCGACTACAGCCGCGCCCTGCTGGACGACGGCAGCAAGACCAGCGCCAAAACAGCGCAAGGTTTGCTGAAGCCCTTGCTCAACGACGATTCCGAGCCGTCGCTGTACGAAGCCTACGGCCACGCCTGCCACGTCGCCGGCGACGAGGTGAATGCGGGCATCGCCTACGCCGACGCCACGTACCTCAACGGCAACGCAGTGGCGGCGCTGGACCAATTGAACCGCTTGCTGAAGCGCACCGACCTCGACTACTACACGCGTGCCGAGATCAACGCCCGCATCGCCCAGATCACGCCGATCGTGCTGGAAATCCGCCGCCGTCATCTCGATCGTGACGACGACGGCAACTCCCTGATGGGCACGCAAGCGCAATCCGGCTTCAACGTCTGCGCCGGCGCGGCCTGCACGCGTCCATGACCGCCCTGGCTTGCTGTGCACTGCCGAGGCGCCGCGTATCATGGGCGCGGCCATGACCTTCCAGACACCGACAATGACTCGCCATCGGCATTTGCCCATCTGCATGTTGCTCGCGTTCCTCGCGTGCATCGCCTTCGTCGCACAGGCCGCGCCACCGCCGGCGTCCGCGCCGGGCACCAGCGCCACCACCGTGATCACCCATCCGCAGGTCGAACTCAAGACCTCGCTGGGCAACTTCGTGGTCGAATTGTTTCCCGACAAGGCCCCCAAGACGGTCGCCAACTTCCTGCAATACGTGAAGGACGGCTTCTACGATGGCACCGTGTTCCACCGCACGATTGCCGGGTATCTGATCCAGGGCGGGTTGTACACGCGCGACCTGCGGCCCAAGCGCACCTTGCCGCCAATCCCCGATGAAGCGAACAACGGCCTCTCGAACCTGCGCGGCACCCTTGCCGCTGCGCGCAACCCCATCGACGCCGACTCGGCAACCTCGCAATTCTTCATCAACGTGGTCGACAACCCTCGCCTCGACTATGTCGGCAACCAAAGCGGCATGACCATGGGCTTCGCGGTGTTCGGCAAGGTCGTACAGGGCATGGACGTGGTCGACAAGATCGACAATCTGCCGACCGGCCCGGAGGGGCCATTTGTCGGCGATGTGCCGCGTCCGCTGGTCGTGATCGAAAGCGCCAGGTTGATCGGCGATGCCGCGGCGCCGGCCAGCGAACCCGTTTCGCCCGTGACCGGGCAGGTGCCTGCATCCGCACCCGCGAAGAAGAAGTCCGGTGCCCAGCACTGACGCGTTGCACACGCTTTTCATCTCCGACCTTCACCTCGACGACGCGCGCCCGCACATCGTCGTGGACTTCGAACGTTTTTGTTCCGGTGAGGCGCGCCACGCCAATGCGCTTTACATATTGGGCGACCTGTTCGAGGCCTACATCGGCGATGACGATGACGCGGCGTTGAACGCGCGGGTTGCTGCCGCGTTGCGCGGTGTCGCCGGCGCGCGCGTTCCGGTCTTCTACCTCGCCGGCAACCGCGACTTCCTGCTCGGCAACGGCTACGCGCAGCGCTGCGGCATGACCCTCCTTGCCGACGGCAGCGTCGTCGACCTGTACGGCACGCCGACCCTGCTCCTGCACGGCGACGTGTTGTGCACCGACGATGCCGCCTACCTTGCGTTCCGCAAGCAGGTGCGCGACCCCGCGTGGCAAGCCGCGTTCCTCGCGCAGCCGCTCGCCGAACGCCGCGCGTTCGCGGCGCAGGCGCGCGACGCCAGCCGCGCGCACACATCCAGCACCGGCATGGCGATCATGGACGTGAACCAGGCAGCGGTGGAAACCGCGCTGCGCGAGGCCGGTGTCACGCGCATGATCCACGGCCACACCCATCGCCCCGCGCTCCACGATTTCATGTTGGACGATAAACCCGCGCAACGCATCGTGCTGGGCGACTGGTACGAGCAGGGTTCGCTGCTGCGGGTGGCGCGTGACTCAGTCGAGTTGGACGAGCTCGTGTAGACACGAAAAGCCATCCCCCTCAATCCCCCTTCGTTCCGAAGGGGGAAGAAAAACGCGGCAACACACTTCACCTCCTTCCGAAGGAAGGGGGTCGCGCCGCAGGCGCGGGGGGATGCCGTCGCCGACGCGCGGTGACCAGCCTACGCAACCGCGTCGATGGCAGCGCGGAGGCGATCAACCCCGACGATTTCAAGCTCAATCCCCCTTCGTTCCGAAGGGGGAAGAAAAACGCGGCAACACACTTCACCT
>DZCM01000011.1:35754-37438 GCA_022730295.1 Rhodanobacter sp.
GGGGGGATGCCGTCGCCGACGCGCGGTGACCAGCCTACGCAACCGCGTCGATGGCTTCGCTCAGGCGTTCCACGCCAACGATTTCCAGCTCGCCGATGCGCGATGTTTTTTTGGGCGCGTTGGCCAACGGCACAATCGCACGTCTGAAGCCGTGGTGCGCGGCTTCCTTCAGGCGCTCCTCGCCGTTCGGCACCGGCCGCACTTCGCCCGACAAGCCGACTTCGCCGAAGGCCACGGTTTTTTCCGGCAAAGCGCGATCGCGAAATGACGACAACACCGCCAGCAACACCGGCAGGTCGGCCGCGGTTTCCTGCACGCGGATGCCGCCGACCACGTTGACGAACACGTCCTGATCGAACACCGCGGCGCCGCCGTGGCGATGCAACACCGCCAGCAACATGGCAAGCCGGTTTTGTTCCAGTCCCAGCGCGACCCGGCGCGGGTTGCCCAAACTCGATTGATCGACCAGCGCCTGCACTTCCACCAGCAAGGGACGCGTGCCCTCGCGGGTCACCATCACCGCGCTGCCGGGCGTCGCGCCCTGATGTCCGCTCAGGAAAATCGACGACGGGTTCGGCACCTCGCGCAGGCCCTTGTCGCCCATTGCAAACACCCCGAGTTCGTTGACCGCGCCGAAGCGGTTCTTGAACGCGCGCAGCACGCGGAAACGCGAACCGACCTCGCCCTCGAAATACAGCACCGCATCGACCATGTGTTCCAGCACGCGCGGGCCGGCGATGCCACCCTCCTTCGTCACGTGTCCGACCAGGAACACGCAGGTTCCGGTCTCCTTGGCAAAGCGCACCAGCCGCGCGGCGGCCTCGCGCACCTGCGATACCGAACCCGGCGCCGCGGGCAGGGTTTCCGTCCAGATGGTCTGGATCGAGTCGACCACCAAAACCCGCGGATTTTCCTCGCGCGAGCGCTCGAGGATGCGTTCGACGCAGGTTTCGGCGAGCGCCTTCAACGGCGCCAATTCCAACCCCAGTCGGTGTCCGCGCGCGGCGATCTGCGCCAGCGATTCCTCGCCGCTGACATACAAGCCGGACAGACGTTCGCCCAGCGCCGCGAGCGTCTGCAACAGCAGCGTGGACTTGCCGATGCCGGGATCGCCGCCGACCAGCACCACCGAGCCTTCCACCAGGCCGCCGCCCAGCACACGATCGAGTTCGCCGATCCGGATCAGGTGCCGCGTCTCCACCTCGCCCGCGACGCCCGCGAGCGGTTGCACGCGCGCGGCATCCACACCCGCGTAACCGCTGCCGCGCGGATTTGCCACCGCGGATTTCAGCGCCGGCTGCACCACGAACGCGCTCAGCGTGTTCCACGCCCCGCAGGCCTCGCACTGGCCCTGCCACTTCGGATACTCCGCGCCGCAGTCGCCGCAAACATAAGCAGTCTTCGCCTTAGCCATTCGCCTGCCCTCAGCCAACATTCACCGGCACCAGGGTCATGGTGTCGTTGCCGAAGATGTCGATGACCTTCACGGCGACGGTGTAACGGCCGGGACGGTCGTAGGTGTGTTCGGCGGTGATCATTTCCAGCTCGCGCTGCTTGCGGGTGCGGAAACTCTGCCACTCGTTCTCGAAGATGTAGCCGCCGTGCCACTCTTCGACGATTTCGTCGGGGTTGTCTTCCGATGGCCTGCGGATGATTTCTTTGCGCGACTCGTAATCGAAATCCA
>DZCM01000082.1 GCA_022730295.1 Rhodanobacter sp.
GGCCAGGACGGCAAGGAATACAAGATGATGGAAATGACCTACACCCGGCTCTGACTCGCGCTGTGCGCCGGGAAGGCGTGGATTGCGTCAGCGCACCGCCGCCGCCGCGCCCAGCAGCCCCGGGTTGGGATGGGTGATGACCTGCACGGTCATGTGTTCCATGTACGCCGTGTGGCGGCCCTTGGCGGTGAACGCGGCGAGGAAGTCACTGCTGCGGAAAAAGTCGAGGAAATGCAGCACCACGCCGCCGGCGATCAGCACGGTGTTCGCGCCATGCAGCAACGCGGCGTCGCCGGCCACCGCACCGTAGATCCGGCAGAATCGGCGCAGCGCGTGTTCAGCGCCGGGATCGTTGCCGGACAGTGCCGCATCGACGACCTCCTTCGAGCGTCGTGAACCCGGCTGATGCGCCGGTGCCGCCACTGGCGCGATGCCGCGCAGCGCTGCGTCGATGTTGGACAAACCATGTCCGCTCAACAGACGTTCGTTGGACACGCGGCCGTGGCGCACACCGAGCCACGCGAGGATGTCGCGTTCCTCGGCGTCGGTCGGCGCGAAACTGGCGTGGCCGCCTTCGGTCGGGACCACATGCCAGCCTTGCGCGGGCGAGCCCGTCAACAAGGCGACGCCGAGGCCGGTGCCCGCGCCGATCAGGGTGACCGGGCCTTGCGGCGGCGTGACGGGGGTGCCGTGGATGGTCACGCGGTCGCGCTCGGCAAGGTATGGCGCGGCCCAGGCGATGGCGGCGAAATCGTTGATCAGTTGCAACTCGTCCAGGCCGAGCCGGTCCTGCAACTCATGGCGCCAGAATGACCAGCTGTGATTGGTCAGCTCGATCTTGCCCGGCGTGATCGGCGCAGCCACGGCCAGCGAGGCGCGCCTGGGTTTGGCGCCGAGCGTGTCGAGGTAATGCCGGGCCGCATCGCCCAAGCTGCCAAAGGCGGCGTCGGTGAAGGTTTCCTCGTGCAGGATCTGCGGCCCCGGCGCGGCGAGGTCGGTGAGTGCGAAACGTGCGTTGGTGCCGCCAATGTCACCGATGAGTGCCGGTTGCTGCATGCGTGCTCAGTCCTGTGGGTGCGCGCTGCCCGTCGCCACTTCCCGCAACAGGCTGGAACGCCGCACGACCAATTGCATTGGCAGCATCCGGCTGGTCACGAGGTCGTTGTGGATCAGGCGCAGCAAGCTGTCGACCAGCATGTCGCCGGCCATGCGGGTGTCCTGGCGCACCGTGGTCAGAGGCGGGTTGACGAAGTTGGCCATGGGAATGTCGTCGAAGCCGGCCACGGCCACCTCGAAGGGCACGTCGATGCCGTGGGCGTTGAGCGCAGCCAGCGCGCCGATTGCGATCAGGTCGCTGGCGGCGAAGATGGCATCGAACTTGTGCTCGCGCGCCAGCAGGTTGTCGGCTGCTTGCTGGCCAGAATATTGCGAGCTTTCGGCGTCGACCTGCAAGGCCTCGTCGGGCTCGATGCCGTGCGCCCGCAGCGCCTGCAGGTGGCCGCGGTAGCGTTCCTGGAATTCCGGGAAGTGCCGTGAGGCGTCGCCAAGGAAGGCGATGCGCTTGCAGCCCTGCTCGATCAGGTGATTGGTGACCGACAGGCCGCCGTTGTAGTTGTCGCAGCCAATGGTGACGCAAGGCTGGTTCGGCATCACCGCGCCCCACGACACGATCTTGGTGCCTTGCCGGCTCAGTTTTTCCAGCCGGCTGGTGTGGGTCAGGTAGTCGCCGTAGCCGAGCAGGATGATGCCGTCGGCTTTCTTGCTCTCGGCGAAATCGGCATGCCAGTCGCGGCCGATTTCCTGGAACGAGATCAGCAAATCGTAGCCCTGCCGGGTGCAGGCGCGCGTGATCGAACCCAGCATCGAAAAGAAGAACGGGTTGATGTGGGAATCATCGGGCGTGGGGTCTTCGAAAAACAACAGCGCCAAGGTGCCCGCCGACTTGCTGCGCAGGTTCGACGCGTTCTTGTCCACCGTGTAATGCAGTGATTCCGCAGCGGCCATGACCCGCTGGCGGGTTTCCTCGCTGACGTCCGGGCTGCCGCGCAGGGCGCGCGACACCGTGGCCTGCGAGACCCCGGCCAGTTCGGCAATGTCGAACGACGTCACTTTTTTCTTGTAGTGCACCCGGCACGGACCCCTGGCAGCCACGATCGCCTGATCGCGGGCTTCCGATCCTAACCAAATTCGCGCCAAATTGCCGGTGCTGGCTCGCGCAAGGCTCAAGAGGCCATGTTCTCCAGTTCTACGCCGCGGGTTTCGCGCACGAACCGCCACACGAACACCAGCGACAGCACCGCGAACAGCGCATACACACCGTAGGAGAATGGCAGGCTGAATTGCGCCATTACCGGGAAGCTGCTGGTGATCGCGAAATTGGCCAGCCATTGCGCCGCCGCGGCCACCGCCAGCGCCATCGCGCGGATCCGGTTGGGGAACATTTCGCCCAGCAGCACCCACACCACCGGCCCCCAGCTGACGCCGAAAAACACGACGTAAAGATTGGCTGCGATCAAGGCGATCGGACCCCACGGCGCGGGCAAGCTCAAGGCTGCGCCGCTGCCGGTGGCTTCGGCGAAACACCACGCCATCATCGCGAGGGTGACGGCCATGCCGGCCGAGCCGATCAACAACAACGGCCGGCGTCCGATCTTGTCGACCAGTGCAATCGCGACCAGCGTCACCAGCACGTTCACCACCGAGGTGGCGACCGTGATCGCGAAGGCGTTGGATTCGCTGAACCCGACCGAGTGCCACAGCGTCGATGAGTAATAGAAGATCACGTTGATGCCGACGAACTGTTGGAAGATCGACAACACGATGCCTACCCAAACGATCGGCAACAAGCCGCCCGCGCCGCCGCGCAGGTCGCGCCACGCCGGCTGGTGCTCGCCGCGCAGGCTGTTTTCGATGTCGGACAGTTTCTGCCGCAGCGCGGATTCGTCGTGCACTCCCAACACCTTGCGCAGCACGCCCAGTGCGTCATTGCTGCGTCCTTTCGCGACCAGGTGCCGCGGCGATTCCGGCACGGCCAATGCCAGGCCGCCATACACCACGGCCGGGATCACGCCGGCCACGAACATCCAGCGCCAGGCATCGAGGCCAAGCCAGATCGTCCTGGATGCCCCGCCCGCGGCGCCAGCCAGCCAGGCATCGCTCAACAGCGCGACAAAGATGCCGAGCACGATCGCCAGTTGTTGCAGCGAGCCGAGCCGCCCGCGAATGGCCGCCGGCGAAATTTCGGCGATGTATGCGGGCGCCACCACCGAGGCAATGCCGACGCCGATGCCGGCGATGACGCGCCAGATGATCAGTGACACTACCGAGCCCGCGAGTCCCGCACCGAGCGCGCCGGCGGCGAGCAACAGTGCCGCAACCTGCATTGTGCGCACGCGGCCCAAGCGGTCGGCGAGGCGTCCGGCATACCACGCGCCGAGCGCCGAACCGAGCAGTGCGCAGGACACCGCGAAACCCGTCAAGGTGGCGCTGAGTCCGAACGACTGGCGCAGCGCATCGACCGCACCATTGATCACGGCGGTGTCGAACCCGAACAGGAAACCGCCCAGCGCCGCGGCCGAGGCGATCAGAATCACACGCATGCTTGCGCGTCCGGATTGAGGGTCGAGTGTCGCGTCAGGTGTGGTCATGGTGTGGCTCCGGCAGGGCGGTGATCGAGCTTCGCAAACAGCGCGCCGTAGCCCGGCAGTTGCAAGCGATTGCCAGCCAGCGTGCCTTCACGCAAACCATGGCCTTGCAATGCCTGCGCGCGATCAACTTGCGGCAGTTCCAGCGCGGTGCTGTCGCCGGACAGGTTGAAGGCAACCAGCAGGGTCTCGATATCGGTGCTGCGGGTGAACGCGAGTACCGGCTCGGGCGTGTCGATGAAGGCGGTTGCACCGGTGCGCAGCGCCGGATGCGCGCGCCGCCAATGCATGAAGGTGCGAAAGCCGTTGAGGGTGGAACCCGGATTGCCGTTTTGCACCGCCACGGCGAGATCGAGGTGTTCCTTGGGCACCGGCAACCACGGCGTGCCGTCCGTAAAGCCACCATGGACTTGTGCCTGCCACGGCATCGGTGTACGGCAACCGTCGCGGCCCTTGAACTGCGGCCAGAAAGCAATGCCGAACGGATCACGCAGCGCTTCGTAGGGCACATCGGCCTCGGTCAAGCCGAGTTCTTCGCCCTGGTACACACAGATCGTGCCGCGCAACGCGCACAACATCGCGGTGAGCAGGTTGGCCAGCGGTGCCGAGGGTGCGTTGCCGCCCCAGCGCGACAACACCCGCTCCACGTCGTGGTTGGAAATGGCCCAGCACGGCCAGCCGCCGTCCATCTGCGCATCCAGCCGCGACACCGTTTCGCGGATGTAGGCGGCGCTGAAATCATCGGTCAACAACTCGAAGCTGTAGCCCATGTGCAGGCGCTTGCCGCGGGTGTACTCGGCGATCGTGGCGAGGGAATCTTCCGCCGAGATTTCGCCCAACGCCGCGACGCCCGGGTAACGGTCGAGCAGCGCGCGGATTTGTTCGAGGAACGCGAGGTTTTCCGGACGCGTGTTGTTGTAGATGTGATATTGGTAGGCGTAGGGATTGTCCGCGCTGAAGCCGCGCCCGGTGCGTTCGCTCGCGGGCTTGGGCGGGTTGTCGCGCAACTGGGCATCGTGGAAGCAGAAGTTGATGGCGTCGAGGCGCAAGCCATCCACACCCTTGTCCAGCCAGAAGCGGATGTCATCCAGCACCGCCGCGCGCACCACCGGATTGTGGAAGTTGAGGTCGGGTTGCTGGGTGAGGAAATTGTGCAAGTAATACTGCTGGCGGCGCGGCTCCCATTTCCATGCGGGGCCACCAAAGATGGACAACCAGTTGTTCGGTGCCGTGCCGTCCTCGCGCGGTTCCGCCCACACGTACCAATCGGCCTTCGGGTTGTCGCGGCTCTCGCGGCTTGCGCGAAACCATGTGTGCTCGACCGAGGTGTGGCTGGGTACCTGATCGATCATCACCTTCAGCTTGAGGGCATGCGCCTTGTCGAGCAGGCGCTCGAAGTCCGCCAGCGTACCGAACAGCGGATCCACGCTGCGGTAGTCGGCGATGTCATAGCCGAAATCGGCCATCGGCGAGCGATAGAACGGCGCGATCCAGATCGCGTCGACCCCCAGACCGGCAACGTAATCGAGCCGCTCGATGATGCCCGGCAGGTCGCCCACGCCGTCCCCGTTGGTATCGAGGAAGCTGCGAGGATAGATCTGGTAGATGACGGCACCGCGCCACCAGTCAGCATCGGACATCGACAAACCCCATGGAATGCGCCGCGCGGCGAATTCGCCGTCGCGTCTTTGAACGGCGCCCAGCTTAGTGGCAGGGTGTGTGCGGCCTGCATGGCCGTGAATACGTATTCATGCATGCTGCGGGTGCGTCATGTGATGGCGGCGCCGGTCCCGCTTGCGGTGTCGCACTCGTTGCAGAACGTCTGCGCGCAGCGCTTGCGCGCAACCGGTTGCAGCACATTTTCCGTGGCGTTGATTGCGCCGCAAACCCTCGATGGTGCTATGCAATATCCGGAGTCATCGCGCCGCATGAATACGTATGCAGCGCGCGTCCGCGTCGCGGGCATGCCCATACCATTCGAGCCCGACTCCGCGGACAGAACGCGGGGCGCTGTGTGCGGCGGTGACAGCCGGCATCCGTGTGCAGAGACCAACCGACTTCCCTGGGGAACGACACCATGCAATTCAAACGCAACGTGATGACGCTGGCACTGATGTCCGCAGGCATCGGTCTTGCCACCTGCACCAATATCGCTTTCGCGGCGACGGGCCGCGTACAGTCCAGCGATCAGCAGCAGACGGGTTCGGCCCAGCCTGCGCATGCGGATCAGGCCAAGGCCAACACTGAAAAGAAGAAGCAGCAGGACGAGAAGCAGCAGCAGGCGCAGAAAATCGTCACCCTCGGTGCGGTCGAAGTCACGGGTTATGCGAGCAGCGTGCAGAACTCGATCGCGATCGAACGCCAATCCAATTCCATCGTCGAGGCGGTGTCGGCCGAGCAGATCGGCAAACTGCCGGGCACCAGCATCGCCGACAGCCTTGGCCGCTTGCCCGGCCTCGCGGTGCAGAACGTCAACGGGCGCCCGCAGGTGCTCACCATCCATGGTCTCGGCCCGGACTTCAGCACCGCGCTGATCAATGGCAGCCAGCAGGTGTCCACGTCCAACAACCGCGACGTACAGTTCGACCAGTATCCGTCGAGCTGGTTCGGCAGCGTGGTGGTGCACCTGAGCCCAAGCGCCAACCTGATCGGGCAGGGCCTGTCCGGCACGGTGGACATGCACACCATCCGGCCGCTCGACAGCCGTCAACGCCAGTTGGTTGTCAATGCGCATTACATCTGGGATGGCATGAACCAATTGGCTGACGGCCCCGGCGTCAAGGACAACGGCTATCACGTCAACGGCGTGTACGTGGACCAGTTCGCCGACCACACCTTCGGCATCACCCTCGGCATCGACCTCGATTCCAACCCTTACCAGATCGAACACCAGTCGCCGTGGGGCTACCCCACCGATGCCAACGGCGATCTCGTGGTCGGCGGCTCCAAGAACTACGGCATTTCCGGCTCGATGAAGCGCCAGGGGTACCTGGCCACGTTCGAATGGCGGCCCTCCGATGCATTCTCCAGCACGCTGGATTTCACTTACGACAATTTTCGTGAAACCCAGCAGCTCAAGGGCATCGAGTTTCCGCTGTTCTGGGGCGCGGGCGTGACCTTGCAGCCGGGCAACGTCGAGGGCGGCTTCGTGCAGAGCGGCACCTACGGCAACGTTTCCCCGGTGATTCGCAACGACTACAACCAGACCCGCGCCAAAGTCTGGAACATTGACTGGGGCTCGAAGATCCGCTTCAACACCAACTGGTCGGCGGCCATCGACGCCAACTATTCGCGCGCCGATAGGCGTGACACGTTGCTGGAGAGCTATTCCGGCTTCGGCTACAACAAGAGCGGCCCCACCGACACCATCGGCTTCAGTGAACTGCCCGATGGCATGCTCGTGCTGAACCCGAGTCTGGATTATTCCGACCCGAGCCTGGTCATGCTGACCGATCCGCAGGGTTGGGGCCGCGGTGCCACGCCGCCGGTGGTGCAGGGCGGCTTCATCAACGCGCCGCACACCAATGACTACCTGGCCAACCTGCGCTTGAGCGTGACGCGCAATTTCCTGAGCGGACCGTTCTCCAGCATGGAAGTTGGCGTCGATCGCGGCAATCGGCAGAAGAATTACCAGATCGATCAGGACTTCCTGATCTTCCCCGATGGTGCGCAGACAGCGCCGATTCCTTCAGATGCCACGGTGGGTGATCCACTCGGCTGGATGGGCATTGGCAATCAACTCATTTACAACCCGCTGGCATTGATCGCCAATGGCACCTACGAACTGTTCCCGACCGCGCTGTCATCGATCGCGGTGCCGCCGAATTGGCAAGTGAACGAGCGCGACCTTACGCCGTACGTGCAGTTCAACCTCGACACCAGCCTCGGCAATGTCGGCTTGCGCGGCAACGTCGGCGTGCAGGTGGCGCATACCAATCAGACCTCGGATGGCCAATTCGCTGAGGCCAGTGCCGGCGGCACCAACGGTTCCAACGTGGTGCTGTTGCCGACCTCCGGCGGCACCAGCTGGACCCGCTGGCTGCCGAGCTTGAACCTGGTGTTCGGGCTGAGCGCGAATGACGACTTGCGCTTCAGCGCGGCCAAGACCATTGCGCGTCCGCGCATGGACCAGATGAGTGCCAGCATCGGCCTCAACACCGACATCACCCACTTGACTTCCACCGATCCCAACCAGGCCTACTTCAGCGCTTCGGGGGGCAACCCGTCGCTGTTGCCGACCAAGGCCAACAACTTCAACCTGAGCTACGAGCACTATTTCGACGGCGCGGCGTCGGGCTATCAGTGCACGTCGAACGAAGCCAAGCAGTCACCGTTGTGCACCGCCGGTGGTGCCGGTTACTTCGCCTTGTCGAGTTATTACCTGCAGCTCAACGATTACATCGATCCGAACGCCGCCTACCTCAAGGATTTTTCGGCCTTCATCCCGGCCTATCTCACCCCGGCCCAGCAGGCGCAACTGGGGACGCCGTTCGGCACCGTGTCGGGCCCGGCCAATGACGGCCATGGCAGCATCAAGGGCGCGCAGGTCACCCTGAACCTGCCGCTCGGGCACATCACGCATGTGCTGGACGGCTTGGGCACGATCGTGAGCGTCAATTACACCAAGAGCTCGCTGGTGTTCGGCGGCAATCCGAACCCGATCACGGTGCCGGGCTTGTCCAAGTGGGTCGCCAACTGGACCCTGTATTACCAGAACGGCGGCTTCCAGGCGCGCGTCAGCCAGAACTATCGCAACAGTTTTCTCGGTCGTGTTTCCGGCATCAGCGCCACCCGCATCGAGCAGATCATCAAGGGCGGCAGTACCACGTCCGCGCAGGTCAGCTACAGCGTCGATGATGGCCCGCTGAAGGGCATGACCTTCATTCTGCAAGGCTCCAACCTCAGCAACCAGCGCTTCATGACGTATCAAAACAACGATCCGCGGCAAGTGCAGACGTGGGAGCTTTACGGGCGCCGCTACGAAGCCGGCATTTCGTACAAGTTCTGACGAAGGATGGCGGCGGCGCAAGGCAACGTTGACCTGCGGCAACAAGCCTTGCGTCGTCGCGCTCCTGTGCGACGGCGCCGCGTCGCCCAGGGTTCCGTGCGGTCGCAAAGGTGTAGGCTCGCGCCATGAAAGAGAATGCCATCCGGCGCGTGGTGATCGTCGGCGGCGGCACCGCCGGTTGGCTGGCTGCGGCGCTGCTGGCGCGGGCACTAGGACCCACGCGTGAAATCCGCCTGATCGAATCCGCGCAGATCGGCACGGTCGGAGTGGGTGAGGCGACGATCCCGCAAATCCTGCACATCAACGCCTTCCTCGGCATCGACGAAGCCGAGATGCTGCGGGTCACCCACGGCACCTACAAGCTCGGCGTGCAACTCGAGAACTTCGGCCGCCTTGGTGATTCCTACCTGCACGGCTTCGGTGACGTCGGCCTGCCGCTCGGCCTGTTGCCATTCCATCACTACTGGCTGCGCGCTCGTGCCGAGGGTGACACACATTCGCTATGGGACTACTCGCTGAATGCCGTCGCCGCGGCGAAGGATCGCTACGCGCGGCTGGACAAGGTTCCGAACAGCCCGCTCGCGGGCCTCCGCTACGCCTACCAGTTCGATGCCGCCCACTACGCGCAGTACCTGCGCAGCAAGATTCCCGAAGGTGCGGTGTGTCGCACCGAGGGCAAGGTTGTTGACGTCAACTTGCGCGGTACGGACGGCTTCATCGAATCGTTGCAGCTCGACAGCGGCGAAATCATCGAGGGCGATTTCTTCGTCGATTGCTCAGGCTTCCGTGGCCTGTTGATCGAAGGCGCGCTGACGAGCGGTTATGAGAACTGGCAGCAGTGGCTGCCCTGCGACCGCGCGCTCGCCGTTGGCAGCACTCGCAACGGGCCAATGCATCCCTACACCCTGGCCACCGCGCGCAGCGCGGGCTGGCAATGGCGGATCGACCTGCAACATCGCACCGGCAATGGTCACGTGTATTGCAGCCACTTCATCAGCGATGACGAGGCCGCCGCGCAAGTGCTGGCGAATCTGCCGGGCGAGGCTATGGGCGATCCGCGCCCGCTGCGCTTCGTCACCGGTACGCGCAAACTGGTGTGGAACCGCAATTGCCTCGCGCTGGGGCTGGCGGCGGGTTTCATGGAGCCGCTGGAATCGACCACGATCCACCTCGTGCAATCGGGCGTTGCGCGTTTCCTCGGCATGTTTCCGGACAAGCATTGCGATCCGCGGCTGGTCGATACCTACAACCGGCAGACACGCTTCGAGTACGAGCACGTGCGCGATTTCCTGATCCTGCATTACAAGGCCACCGAGCGCGACGACACGCCGTTCTGGCGCCAGTGCGGTGCGATGGACGTGCCCGAATCGTTGGCGCAGCGCATCGACCTGTTCCGCCGTACTGGCCTGATTTTCCGCGAGGCCGACGAGCTGTTCACCGAAGTCGCCTGGTTGCAGGTGCTGCTGGGTCAGCGAGTCGAACCGCAACATTACCACCCGCTGGCCGACGAACTTGAGGATTCCAAATTGAAAGGCTTTCTCTCCGACATCCGCACCCTCGTCAACCGCGCCGCGGCGCCCTTGCCCACGCACGACGAATTTGTCGCGCGCACCTGCGCGGTTCCGGCGGAACACTTGCGCGAAGCGGCCGGGAGTGCATCGTGAG
>DZCM01000012.1 GCA_022730295.1 Rhodanobacter sp.
TGGTCAGGAACACGATCGGATACACGAACACCGTGTACGGCATCGCGAAGAAACCGTAGGCGCCGGCCGCGTACACCAGGGCGGGCACCGCGATCAGGGTGTAGGCGGTGTACAAATCGCCGCCCAACAGGAACCAGGTGACGAAGGCGCCGAAGCGACGGCCGCCGAGGCCCCATTCGTGCAGTTGCGAAAGGTCGCCGCGGCGCCAGCGCGCGGCAATGAACCCGAGCACCGTGACGAGCAGAAAGACAAACGCGAAGACGGCGAGCGCGGTCCAGTCCAGATGGGCGGGGCTCATGTGCGCGATCCACGGTAGACGATCCAGGTAATCAGTGCGGCCAGCACGATCCAGGCGAATTGCCACACGTAGAAAAACGGAAAGCCCGCGAACGACGGTTCGATGCGGCTATAAAGCGGCGGCCACAACAAGGCCGCAAACGGAATCAAGAGCAGCAGTGGCAGGCACCGGCGCAGGCGTTGCATCCATCCTCCTCGGCCGCGCGGGTCGCGGCGATCAACGTGGCGTCGTATGCTTGCGTGCGGTTACCGGTATTGGCAAGTGCCTCGGCCGGCCCGCAGCGAAATTTCCGGAACCGGGGAACCCGAACCATGCCCAGCACCGTCAACCGCGGCCCACGCCAGATCTGGCATGCCTTCATCTGGTCGCTCAAGGGGCTGCGTGCCGGCTGGCAGATGGAGGCTTCGTTTCGGCTCGAAGTGGTGTTGTGGGTGATCCTGTTTCCGCTCGGCCTGTGGTTGGGCAACGGCCCGATCGAGAAGGCACTGCTGGCCGGATCACTGTTGCCGGTACCCTCGGCGGAACTGCTGAACTCAGGCCTCGAAGCCATGGTCGATAAACTGTGGCCGGGACATGACCCCAGCGCCGGGCGGATCAAGGACATGGGTTCGGCTGCGGTATTCTTGTTGTCGATGAACATGCTGGTGATCTGGATCGTGATCCTCGGCGCGCGCTCGGGAGCGTGGTGATGGATGCCTTGCGTTGGCTGCGCCATTGGTTTCACGCGCCCGCCAGCCGCGCGTTTCCGCCGGAAGCCATGCAGGAAATCCGCGCGGCGATCGCGACGGGCGAGCGCAAGCACGATGGTGAAATCTGTTTCGCGGTCGAAGCCAAGTTGCCGGTGCGCTACCTCTTGAGCGGCCGTCGCGTGCGCGCGCGTGCCGAGGGCGTGTTCGCCGATCTGAAGGTGTGGGATACCGAACGCCGCACCGGTGTGCTGATCTACGTGTTGCTGGGCGATTACACGATCGAGATCATTCCCGATCGCGGCGTGGTGGCGCGGGTGCCGGAAGGTTCCTGGGAACGGATCAGCGGCTTCATGAGCGAACAGTTTCGCGGCGAGCACTGGAAGGAAGGAGTGCTGGTTGGCATCGAGGCCACGCACAACCTGCTGGAGCTGTACCTTCCGCCCGGCCCTGGGCGTCGGGAAGTCTCGCCGAAACCGGTGGTGGCGTTGTAGCCGCGATCACTGGGCTGCCGTAACGCGCAGCGCACCCTCCAACTCATCCGGCCCGTTGGCGGGCGCTCGGCACGTCAGGCCCGAGCACACGTAGGCCGTGCCCTGCGCACCATGGGCAATACGCTCGGCGAGCAGTCCCGGCAGGTCTCCGGATTCGGTGGGAATGATGAACGCATCCACGCGATCGGCGCCGCCGCCCACACGCAAGGCATGCCGCAGGGCCGCTTGCCAGGTTGCCTGCTGCGCCAATGTGCAGCGCACCACGACCTGCGTGCGCGGGTGCTGGAACTCGTCCAGTGCGCGCAGCATCGTGGAGCAGGCGTCCGGGAATTGCTCGAGCGTGCCGGATGCAGCACGGAGCGCGTAATCGGCGGTGCCGAGGTAATTCGTGTTGCCGATGAGGTGACCGAGCCTGAGCAGCGAACGGATTGCGACACCGTTGCCGTTCGGCAGGTTGTCGTCGGTCCAGCTGCGGCCCCGCGCCAGCGGCGTCGCATGTTGCACGGTCGCGAACCAGAAGCCCCCGGAGCCACGAGCGGTGAATTTTTCGCGCAACGCATCGGCAAGCGCGATGGCCAGGCGCAGGTCACGTGGATCGAACGCCAGTTGCATCACTTCCAGCAGCGCATCCAGCGCGAACGCGTGGTCATCAAGGAAACCCGGGATGCGTGATGCCGGCTCGGCGGCGTTGGCGAACAACTCTCCGTCGATCCATGCCGATTCCCGCACGGCCGCCAGTGCGCGGCGCGCCATGCCGGCGCAGCGCTCGTCGTCCAGCAGGCGCGCGCTGCGCGCGAGGCCGGATATCGCCAGCGCGTTCCACGCAGTGAGGATCTTGTCGTCGCGTGCCGGATGTTCGCGTCGCTCGCGCGCGGCGAACAGTTTGCTCCGGGCGGCGGCGAATTCGGCTTCGATATCACCAATCGCGTGGCCGAGGCCCCAGGCCACGTTGTTCAGCGGCGCCACTCGCAGCAAGTGCCACGCCTTGCCTTCGAAATTGGCGGGGCGATCCAGGCCGAACGCATGCTCGGCGAGCGCGCGCGAGGTATCGGGCAACAGGTTTTGCAGCTGTTCGCGGCGCCAAAGGTAGAAGCGGCCTTCCTCGCCTTCGCTGTCCGCTCCCAGTGCGCTGTAGAACGCGCCGTTCGGCGCGGTCATGTCTCGTTTGAGCCAATCCACGACTCCCTGCACGGCCATGGCCGAGGTGCGGCGCAGGATCGGGTCGGTGTCTGGTGCCGCCGCCGTGCGTGCGTAGACCGGCAGCAACTGCGCGTTGTCGTAGAGCATCTTTTCGAAGTGCGGAATCGTCCAGTTCGCATCTACGCAATAGCGGAAGAAGCCGCCGCCCAGATGGTCTTGCAGACCGCGCATCGCCATCATGGCGAGCGTGTGATGCGCCATCCTTGCCGCCTGCTTGTCCTCGGAGGGCGGGGTGCCGGGCAGCGCGCCGGTATTCGGGCTTTGCGCGTCGCCGCCGCTGTCGCCTGGCCGCATGGAGGGAGTGTCGGCAGCGACATCGAGCAGCCACTCCAGTTCGGTCGCACGCGGAAACTTGGGGGCGCCGCGATTGCCACCCCATTCGGGATCGAACCGCGCACGCAGTCGTTGCATGGCCTTGCGGGCCACGCCATCCGCGACCGGCGTCCTGCCTTGGGAGTCGCCTTCGACCTGCTGCAGCCAGCCGCGCAGATCATCCGATTGCTTGCGCAAGGCATCGCGGTGGGTATCGAAATAGACGCGTACCCGTTGCAACACTTCGGGGAATCCCGGCAGGCCGTGGCGCGGCGTCGGCGGGAAGTACGTGCCGATGTAAAACGGTGCGAGATCGTGGGGGTCGAGAAAGGCGGTCAGCGGCCAGCCGCCGCCGCGCCCGCGCAGTGCCTGATGCGCCAACTGGTACACGCGATCAATGTCCGGGCGCTCCTCGCGATCGAGTTTGATGTTGACGAACGCATCGTTCATCGCCGCGGCGATGGCGGTGTCCTCGAAGCACTCGTGCGCCATCACGTGGCACCAGTGGCAGGCGCTGTATCCGATCGAGAGCAGGATGGGGGTGTCGGAGTTGCGCGCTGCATTCAAGGCAGCCCGGCCCCACGGCTGCCAATGCACCGGATTGCCCGCGTGCATGCGCAGGTAGGGGCTGGAGGCAGCAGCGAGCCGGTTGCTGTCGGTGCAAATTGTTGCGGCCATGTGGCCATGCTAACGCCGCACTGGAAGGAAAAAGCCCGGCATGTACCGGGCTTTTTCGTGATGTCCGTGGTACGGCGCTATTTCGTCGCCGCTGCGTTGGTGGTGCCCGGCCCGATGTACCTGGCCAGGAACGGCAGGATCATGTTCCAGAGTTCGTCGTTGTGCGCCTCGCTCTGGAAACCGTGCAGTTCCTTGGGCTCGGCCAGCCACTCGTAGGGCTTGTTGGCCTTGTTGAGGTAGGAACGCAGGTCGGTGGCGTTCTGGAACGGCACGCGCGGATCGTCCTTGCCGTGCGCGATCAGCACCGGCACGTTGAAGCGGTCCATCATGCTGACCGGCGACATTGCGTAGGCGTCGTCACGCGTGCCAACGGCCTCCTGGAAGTAGTTTCGCCCGCCTGCAAAGCGGCGGGTATCGCTCTTGTCCATCCCGATTCGCCAGTCGTAGACGCCGGCGTAGTCGATTGCACACTTGTACAGTTTCGGAGCCACGATGGGTTGCATCAGCGCCGAATAGCCGCCGAAGCTGGCACCGAATACGCAAATGCGGTTCGGATCGGCATACCCGTGGCCAATAGCCCACTTCACGCCGTCGATCAGGTCATCCTGGATGCCCGTGGCGAATTGCTTGTAGCCGGAGCGCTGGAAGTTCTCCCCGCGCTGACCGGAGCCGCGATAGTTGATCTGCAGCGTTGCATAGCCGCGATTGGCGAGCAGTGCTGCCCACGGGTCGTAGAACCAGCTGTCGCTGGGGCCGATCGGTCCACCATGCGGGATCAGCACCAGCGGCAGGTCTTTGTCCTGCCCTACGGGCAAGGTGAGGAAGCCGGCCAGCTCGGTGCCGCTGCGGTTCTTGAAGTGGATCGGCATCCGCTGCGGCATCTCCGCCGGTTTGATCCACGGCGTCAACGCGTATAGCGGTTGCGCGCTCATCGTGGTCTTGTCAAACAACGCATAGTCGCCCGGGTTGCGGTCACTGCGCACGGACAGCAGCAGCATGTTGCCGTCGGTGCTGGCGCCGGCGAGGTCCAGCATCGCATTGGGCTGGCCCTTGCCAAGCGCGCGCATGATCTGCGCGTAAGGGTCGTTGTTGAGGTACTTCACCACCGGCCTGCCTCCGGCGCCGAAGACCGCCGCGATCGGTACTCCGGACACCGGGTTCCACATGACGCCGGTGACCGACGAGAACGGGTCGGAGGCCAGCACTTCGCGGTCGCTGCCGTCGAGGTTGCAGGAAATCAGCGCGTTGGGACCGCCATCCATGCTGGAAAGCGCATACAACAGGCTGCCGTCGCGGCTGATCGCCAGGGGTTCGAAGGTCTTGCCGATCATCGAGACCGGCAGCTTCGTCCAGTGCTGGCCGTCCTTGCTGTAAAAGCCGACCGTATCCAACTGGTTGTTGGCCCCGACCGCGATACGGGCGACGTTGTTGTATTGCAGGATCTCCATGCCGCCGTGGTCGATCTCGCCAACCTTTGCCGCAGCGCCTGAGGTGGCATCGACGTTATAAAGTGAGGTGGAGCCGCCGTTCCAGGTGTCGCCAGTCACGTCGCGCATGCGGTCGAGGCTGAGGTAGAAGTGGCCGTTCCGTTGGTGCGGGATGTCCGCGATCCCCGGGTAGCCCTGCGGGATGGCGAGTGAGTTGACGCCACCGAAGGTACCGCCGCGGTGCCGCAGGCTGTACAGGGTCTTCTTGTGTGACCCGTCGTAATCGACTGCGATGATGTCGCCCGTGGCCGATGGCAGCACCAGGGTGCCCGTGGCAAACGCAGTCTCCATGATCAGGCGGGTATTGCTGACCCAATGCACGTCGACCGGCACGAAACGATCCGCCATGGAAAGGCGGCTGACCGGCTTCAGGTCCGGCAGGTGCAACACGGCAAGCTGGAAGTTGGTATTGATGTCGTTGTTGGTCTGGCTGACGACCACGGCGATGTACTTGCCATCAGGCGAGAGCACCGGGTTCTGGATCGTCGGACGTTGGATGAAGTCCTTGATCGGAATTTCCGCGGCGCTCGCAGCGGCGGCGCCCAGGAGCAGCAGTCCGGCCAGGAAAAAAATGGCTTGGAGGCGAAATTTGCGCATGTCGTGTGAATCCCCTTGCGGCTTGGAAAGTGACGGCCCTTCCGATCAATGGAGCACAGGCTGCCGCCAGGTATGCCAGACCCGCCGCGTGAACGTCACCCTCGGTGCGCGAGCGTTGCGTCGCTGCCGCGCCCCGGCTAACTTGCGCGATGGTCAAGGAGTGAACCTGCGTGAGCGAACCTGTCGAATACCCCGCGCTGTATCTGAAACGCGGTGAGGACGCGCGCTTGCGCGCCGGGCATCTGTGGGTGTTCGCGAATGAGGTGGATGTCGCGCGTTCGCCGCTCAATTCATTCCAGCCGGGCCAGGCGTGCGTGGTGATGGCCGCGAACGAACGACCGATCGGCGTGGGCTACGTGAATCCGCATTCGCTGATCTGCGCGCGGCTGGTGGCGCGCGGGGTGGAACATCCGCTGGATGCCTCATTGCTGACGCATCGTTTGCAAGTAGCGCTCTCGCTGCGCGAGCGTCTGTATCCCGAGCCGTATTACCGTTTGCTGTATGGGGAGTCCGATGGCGTGCCGGGATTGACCCTGGATCGCTTTGACGACGTGATCGTTGCGCAGGCGACCACGGCTGGCATCGAGAAACTGAAGTCGCAGATCGAGACGGCGGTGCAGAAGGTGCTGAAGCCGCGCGCGTTGATCTGGAAGAACGACGCCGGCATCCGCGACATGGAGGGCCTGATGGCCTATACCGGCGTCGGATTCGGCGAGCCGCCGGGTGCGCTCACAGTACGCGAGGGCGGTGTCGAATTCGCGGTGGACGCGATCGGCGGCCAAAAGACCGGCTGGTTTTACGACCAGCATGCCAATCGCGATGCGCTGGTGCCGTACGTCAAGGGCAAGCGCGTGTTGGACATGTTCGCCTACCTCGGTGCCTGGGGCCTGCGCGCGGCGGCGATGGGCGCGAGTGAAGTCACGTGCGTGGATGCCTCGGCGCAGGCAGTGAAACTGACAGGCGAAAACGCAGGCCGCAACGGGCTCAACGACCGGGTCCGCGGCGCGCGCGCGGATGCTTTCGATTTCCTGAAAGCGGCCCGCGAAGCCCGCGAACATTACGATGTGGTCATCCTCGATCCGCCGGCGTTCGTGAAGCGCAAGAAGGATTTGAAGGAAGGTGCATTGGCGTACCGGCGCATCAACGAACTGGCGATGCAGGTGCTGGCCAAGGACGGCATCCTCATTACCTGTTCGTGCTCGTACCACATGCCCCGCGTGGCGCTGCTGGATGCGGTGCAGAAAGGTGCGCGGCACCTGGATCGCAGCGTGCAGGTGCTGCAGCAGTTGCAGCAGGCGCCCGACCATCCCGTGCATCCGGCGATTCCGGAAACCGACTATTTGAAGGGATTCATTTGCCGGGTGTTGCCGGCGTAAGTTGTGGAGACGGCCAGTCGGCTTCACGACGGGTGCGCTTGTAAGATGCCGCATTGCCTCGCCACGCCGGACTTGCGATGACCCATCCCTTTTTTGTCGACATCGACCCCGTTGCCTTCCACATCTTTTCCTTCGGAGTGCGTTGGTACGGGTTGATGTACCTCGGCGGCTTCATCGGCGCGCTGGTGCTGGGGGAATACCGGCGCCGCAAGGGCCGGCTCGGCGTCAGTCGCGACGGTTTCCTCGATCTCATGTTCTACGGCATGCTCGGCGTGATCATCGGCGGGCGCATCTGGTACATGCTGACCTACCAGTCGATCAGCTGGATCTGGACCGATCCCTTGCAGTTGTTCAAGGTCTGGGACGGCGGCATGTCCTTCCATGGTGGCCTGATTGGCGTGCTGGTGGCGAGCCTGTGGTGGTGGCGGCGCAACCGCGCCAACGTCATCCACTACTTCGACGTGGTGGATTTCGTCGCGCCGCTGGTGCCGATCGGGCTGGGCCTCGGGCGCATTGGCAACTTCATCAACGGCGAACTGTGGGGCAAACCCAGCAACCTGCCGTGGGCGATGATCTACCCGAACGCGAGCGCCGAGGACCACGTCTACGTGTTCGGTGGAGTACTGCAGGGCAGCAAGTTGAATTTCCCTGCACATCCGGCCCTGCAAGCCGCCTACGAACAATTCGGTGGCCATCTGCCGCGCCAACCGAGCGAGCTGTACGAATTCCTGCTCGAAGGCGTGGTGCTGTTCACCGTGCTGTGGCTGTTCTCGGTCAAGCCGCGCCACCGCTACGCAGTATCGGGGCTGTTCGCATTGTTGTATGGCTGCTTCCGCTTCGCGGTCGAGTTCGTGCGCCTGCCGGATGCCCAGCTCGGCTACCTGCTGCACACTGGCTGGCTCACCATGGGCCAGGTGCAATCGATTCCGTTGATTGCCCTCGGCATCTTCCTGCTGTGGTTGTCGCGGCGCGCGCCGGTGGCGGAACTCCGGGTTGTCGCGGAGCCTGGCAAGGCTGCGTGACAGGTGTGCGAAAGGTTTGCGAAAGGTTCGCCTGTTACAAGTGACTGGTTCGTGCCAGTGGTGTCGTGGCGCGAGCATCGTCAACACCGGGTCATGCCCATGTTGCATCGCAGTTGGGCTTCCGGTTGTTGGTCCCGGATGGATCGCATTCGTTCGCCGGCCTCGAGGCAGGCGGGTTCGTGCCCCCATTGTTGGCGCTGCGCTGCTTGCAACGCGCCCGGCGGGGCATTTATTGATTTCAACTTGGGAGTTGTGCATGAAACGGCAAGTGAAGATGCTGGCGGCAGCGCTGGCGGTGTTGCTGGGTACGGCAGGCACGGGTGTCGCGCTGGCGCAGGCGCCGAATGCGAACGTGACCCGCGCGACGCTGGACAACGGCCTGCGCGTGGTGATCGTGCGCGACACGCTGGCGCCGGTCGTGACCACCGAGATGAATTACCTCGTCGGCTCCGACGAAGTGCCGCACGGGTTTCCCGGCACCGCGCACGCGGTGGAGCACATGATGTTCCGCGGCAGCCCGGGGCTTTCCAAGGACCAGTTGCTGGCGATCGCTTCCGACATGGGCGGCAGTTTCAACGCCGATACCACCGAGGGCGTTACCCAGTATTTCTTCACCGTGCCGGCGCAGGACCTGAACGTGGCGCTGCACGTGGCAGCGACGCGCATGCGGGGCGCCAACATCACGCAGGCCGATTGGAGCAAGGAGCGCGGCGCGATCGAACAGGAGGTCTCGCGTGACAACTCCAGTCCGTTCTACAAATTCTACGAGCAGTTGTTGGCGCAAATGTTCGCGGATACGCCTTATGCCCACTCCGGCCTCGGCACGCGGCCTTCGTTCGACAAGACCACCGCGGCGGACCTGAAGAAGTTTCACGACGCGTGGTATGCGCCCAACAATGCGATCCTCGTGATTGCGGGTGACGTCGATCCGGCCAGCACGCTGGCGCAGGTGAAATCCTTGTTCGGAAACATTCCGAAGAAGGCGCTGCCAGCACGGCCGAGCTTTGATTTCAAGCCCATGCAGGCGAAAACCGTCAAGCTGCCGTCCGATTTTCCGGTCGGCATCACAGCCATGGCCTGGCGCATGCCGGGTCTGCGCGACAAGGATTACGCCACGGCGCTGGTACTGTCGGATGCACTGGCCTCCAAGCGCGGCAAGTTGTTCGAGATGGGGCTGACCGGCAAGGCCCTGTTCGCCCAGTTTGTAGGCAACTTCATGCCGCACGCCGGTATCGGTTTCGCCTTGGCAGGGTTCCCGCGCGGGGGCGATTCCGCGAAGGTACTTGCCAACATGCAGGCCGTCATGGCTGAAGCGGCATCGAAGGGCGTGCCGGCCACACTGGTGATAGCCGCGAAGAACAAGGCCATTGCCGATCTGGAGTACAAGAAGAACTCGGTATCGGGGCTCGCCAATGCGTGGTCTTCAGCGCTGGCCTTCCGCGATGGCGCATCCCCGGACGATATCCGCGCAGCGATCGCTGCGGTGACGCCGGCCGAAGTCAATGCGCTGGCCAAGCGCATCTTCGATCCGGCCCACGCGATCACCGCGATCCTGACCCCGACCTCATCGGGCAAACCTTCCGCCAGCAAGGGCTTCGGCGGCGCCGAGAGCTTTGGCGGCAAGCCGAGCGGCGCAGTCACATTGCCAGCGTGGGCGCAAGCGGATTTCGCGAAACTTGCGTTGCCGAAGCTCAAGACCAACCCGTCCTCGTTCACGCTGGCCAATGGCTTGCGCGTGATCGTGCAACCGGAATCCGTCAGCAAGACCGTCGAGGTCTTTGGTGCGATCAAGACCAACCAGGACCTGCAGGCAGCGAAGGGCCAGGAAGGCGTGGCCGATGTGCTCGGCTCGATGTTCAACTTCGGCACCGAGCAGCTGAACCGGCTGCAATTCCAGGCCGCACTGGATGCGATCGCGGCACATGAAAGCGCCGGCTCCAGCTTCTCGCTCGCGGTGCCGTCGGCAAACTTCGCCAAGGGCATGCAACTGCTGGCCGCCAACGAACTGCATCCGGCGATGCCGGCGCAGGCTTTCGCGATCATGCAGCACAACGAGGAAGGGTCGGTGGCGGGGCAGATCAAGTCGCCCGCATTCCTGCATGCGCAGCATTTGAGCCGCGCGTTGTACCCGGCGAGTGATCCGGTGCTGCGTTACGCCACGCCCAAGTCGGTGGCGGGCCTGACGCTTGCCGACGTCAAGACGTATTATCAGCAGGTGTTCCGTCCCGACATGACCACCGTAGTGATCGTCGGCGATGTCACGCCGGAACAGGCCCGCAAGGTGGTGGAAGCCACGTTCGGCAGCTGGAAGGCGGCGGGTGCGAAGCCGGATACCAATTACCCGAAGGTGCCGGCCAACAAGGCCAGTGCGTTCAACACGCCAGATTCCTCGGCGGTGCAGGATTCGGTGACGCTTGCCGAAACGATTCCGATGAACGAGAACAGCCCAGATCGCTATGCCTTGTACATGGGCAGCCAGATTCTCGGCGGTGGTTTCGATGCGCACCTGATGCAGGACATTCGCGTCAAGGCGGGCCTCGTTTACAGCGTCTACAGCAGCGTCAGTCTTGAAAAGAACCGCGGCACTTTCAACGTCAACTTCGGTTGCGATCCCGACAAGGTTGGCCAGGCACACGCGCTGGTGGTTCGCGACGTGAAGCAGATGCAGACCATACCGGTGACCGCCGTGGAACTGCATGCCGCCAAGGGCAAGATGTTGCGTCAGTTGGCGCTCGGCGGGTCCAGCTTCGGCTCGATCGCGCAGAACTTCCTGGGCCTGTCGATGCAGGGCAAGCCGCTGGATGCCGATGCGATTGCCGCGCAGCAGTACATGGACATGACCGCCGCGCAGATCCAGGCGGTGTTCAAGCAGGATGTGCGACCCGATGGTTTCGTCACGGCGGTGAAGGGACCGGCGCCGAAAAACTGATCCTTCGAACATGAGCGAAGCGGGAAGGCCGCGGGCAACCGCGGCCTCGATTTCGATTTGCGGTGCGCGGGCCGGGTTCACCCATCACGTTTCAGGCACGGCCGCGCTGGTGGACAGCGAAGCCGGCTGTGCTCCAGGGTTACAGCCATTTCGCGCGCCGTAGCACCACGAATAGCGTGATGCAGACCACCGCGGTGATGCCGATGATGGCCGGATAGGCCCAGGGTTTGTCGAGCTCTGGCATGTGGTGGAAATTCATGCCGTACCAGCTCGCCAGCAAGGTTGGCGCGGCCAACAACGCGGCCCAGCCGGCGAGGCGTTTCACCACTTCGTTCTGGCGCACGCTGATCAGCGATAGATTCACGTTCATCGCCGCGCCCAGCATTTCGCGCATCGCGTTGGTCGCGTCGCTGACGCGGTTGATGTGGTCCTGCACGTCGCGGAAGTACGGCCGTACTTCGTCGCGGATCACTTCCGGGTGCAGCCGCACCAGTTGGCCGAGGATGTCCTGCAACGGCGCCGCCGCGAGCTTGAGTGTCAACAATTCGCGCTGCATGTCATACAAACGGCGCGTCACGTCGCGGTTTGAGGCATCGGTGAAAACATCCGTCTCCAGTTCCTGCAATTCTTCCTTGAACTCCTGCACGATCGGCAAGTAGTTGTCGACGATGAAATCGAGGATCGAGTACAACGCGAAGCTTGGGCCAAGCGCGAGGTGCTCGGGTGCCTGCTCGCAGTTGCGGCGCGCAGGCGCGTAGCTTTGCGAAGCGCCGTGGCGCACCGACAGCAGGTAACGCTTGCCGATGAAGATGTGGGTCTCGCCGAAGGCGATGTTGCCTTCGGTGGTTTGCGCGGTTTGCGCGACGATGAACAGCGAGTCGCCGTAGGCTTCGATCTTGGGCCGCTGGTGCGCGCTGTGGGCGTCTTCCACCGCCAGCTCATGCAGCCCGAATTCGCCTTGCAATTTCTCCAGCAGATCCGCGTCGGGCTCCACCAGTCCCACCCACACGAAGCCGGCGGGCGCGGCGAGGAAGTCGCTGATTTCATCCAGCGTGATGTCGCGGATTTTCTTGCCATCGGCCGCGTAGGCGGCACAGTTGGCGACCATTCGGTTACCGGCAGGTTGTTCGTTCATCGCGTGATTATGCCGCATCACCTGCCCAACGCAGAACAAGCGCAGTCCGCAAATAAACGCCAATGAACGCGAATTGTGAAGCTGGTAATTCGCCAGCCTTTGCTTTCATTGGCGTATATTCGCGTTCATTTGCGGACCACTTGCCTTTCGCGCACCAACCACAGGCCGATCAACAGCCCGAGCCACGCCGGCAAGGCGAGCGCGATCCACGGCAGGTTGTGTTGCGGGAACCACGGCGTGAGCTTGGACAGCGATGCGAACAGGGACAGCAGCGCCATCAGCCCCGAAATGACCAATGCGAACGTGTGCGCGCGGGCGCCAGACTTGCGCAGGCGCCACAGTGCCGGGATCAGCAGCCATGCAAGCGGGTTGAACAGGAACAGATTTTCGTTGGCCCATGCGGCCCGGTGGGCGGTGGCGAACCACAGCACCAGCATCAGCACGCCGGCGAGGCCGGCCAACAGCGCGTACAGCGATCCGGCGACTGCGAACCACCAGCGTTCGATCGAGTAGCGATCGGCAAGCCGCGCGGAGGCAACGAAGCCGGTTCCCAGCAGCAGGCCCACGATCAACAAGGGCCACAGCAAATCAGGTGGCGATGCGGGCGGCGAGGGCAGGCGCTGCGGCGACAGCAGCGTTTCCGATTGCACCAGTGGCGCGCCGTCGCTCGCGCGGACCGTGCGCAGTTCCTGCATCAGCCGCGCGGGAATGAACGCACCGCTCCAACGCGTCAGCGGCTGGTCGGCATACGGGCCAAGGCCGAGGTCCAGCAGGTACATCAGCCACGATTGCCCCGATATCAGGCGGTCGGTTTCGCTGCGGTAGGTTTCGCCGTGCGCGGCGGGGGCGGTCAGTTGCGGTTCCAGAGCGCCGCCCAGCGCCATGTTCAGGGCGTCGCGCACGCGCGTGGTGCAGTTGTCGGCGAAGTAGCGATAGCGATAGCGCGAGTTCCCGGGCTGCACGTTCCACACCAGAAAATCGCGCAGGGCCGCGCGTTGCGCGGGGGCGAGGTTCAAGCGCTGGTCGGTGATCGAACGGCCTTCACCTGCATATTCCTGGATGTCATCGGAGGTGGGCCAGGCCGCGGCGCGATAGATCATGATCCCGCGTGCGAAGTTGAGATAGAAATCCTTCTGGTCGAAGTCGAACATGCCGTAGTTGAAGGCATACGATTCGCCGCTTGCGGTGTCGGTGATCACCAGCGCGTCGTGGCCGAAGCGCTCCCAGTACACCTGGCCGGGTCCGTAGGTGTAGAGGTCGACCCGCAGGTTGGCGCCGGGCGCGTCGGCGACGCCGGCTTGTGCCAAGGGCGGCAGCAGCGCGCACAAGAACATGGCGAGCACCAACCATGCAGGCAGCAACGGGAAGCGGTGGCGTGGGGGCATCGGCGCGGCGGCGGCAGGGGCGTAGCCGCGCATGATAAACGGGGCATCACCCCGACGCTTCGTGCCGGTTCCCCTGGTTCCGAAGGGGGTAAGCGGCTTTCGCTGCGCGTGGCGCGCGAGCTTCGAAGAGCGTCCCGAGTCGCGGACCCGAAGCGGCGCCGACGCTCGCCTTCCCCCTTCCGCAGGAGGGGGAGCGAGGGGGTGATTGGGTTGCGCGTGCGTTGCGCTATTCTGCAGCCGACTTGCGCACCCGGAACTGCAACACGCGGCGGTCGTCCGCGCCGGTCACGTCGAACGAATAGTCGCCCAGCGTGGCGCATTCGCCGGGGTCCGGCAGGTGGCCAAATTCGGCGGTGACGAGGCCGCCGACGGTGTCGTATTCCTCGTCGGAATACGTGGTCTGGAAATGCTCGTTGAAATCCTCGATTGGCGTGAGCGCGTCAACCAGCCAGCTGCCGTCGGCTTGTGCGTCGATCAATTTTGGCGGCACCGCGTCGTCATGCTCGTCGTCGATTTCGCCGACGATTTCTTCCAGCACGTCCTCGATGGTGATGAGGCCGGCCACGCCGCCGTATTCATCCACCACCACCGCCATGTGGTTGCGCGAGCGGCGGAACTCCGCCAGCAACACGTTGAGGCGCATCGATTCTGGAATCATCACCGCGCGCCGCAACAGGGCATGCACGCCGGTCGTGCCGCTGTCACCGCGACGCAGCAGGTCCTTGGCCAGCAGGATGCCGAGGATTTCGTCCTTGTCCTCGCCGTGCACGGGAAAGCGCGAGTGCCCCGAGTCAATCACCGTTTCCAGGATCGCCGAGATCTCGTCGTCGATGTCCAGCATGACCATCTGCGCGCGCGGCACCATGACGTCGCCGACCACCATCTCGGTGACGCGGATCGCACCTTCGATCATTGCGTAGGTTTCGCCGGAGAGCAGCCCGTTGGACTGCGCCTCGCGCAACTCCTCGAGGAGTTCCTCGGGGTTGCGGGGCTCACCGGATAGCATGTGGCCCAGACGATCCCACAACGAACGGTGGGCGGGGCCGGTGGTACTGGGAGGTTCTGCTGACATGGGTCGAAAACACGTCCCCGGAGGGGCGGGTTGGTTATTTTAGCAAGATCGTGGCGTGTGTGTACGGCAGGCCGGTCGCGGGCATGGCCCGCTCCTGCATTTGGTAGGGATCGGCGATGCCGAGCGACATCAGGATGCGCGTTTCCAGTGTTTCCATGCGCCGGGCATCGGCGTCGTTTTGGTGGTCGTAGCCAAGCAAATGCAAGGTGCCATGCACGGTCAGGTGGGCGTAGTGGTCGCGTACCATTTTGCCCTGTTCGCGCGCTTCACGCGCGACTACGGGAGCAGCGATCACGAGATCACCCAGAAGCGGCACGCTGATTTCTGGCGGGAGCTCGACCGGGAACGACAGCACATTGGTAGCGTAATCCTTGCCGCGGTATTGCCGGTTCAACGCGCGGCCTTCGCGGGCGCCGACGATGCGAATCGACAATTCCGCGGGTTTGCGGTGGCGCGCGCCGGCGAGCGCAGCCTCCACCCAGCGACGGAAACTCCCGGCGGCGGGTACGCCGCGCCGCGGCGTGGCGAACGACACACTCAAATCAGGCCGTGGAATCGCCATTGGCTTCCTCGGCCCTCTCGTACGCGCGCACGATTTTCGCCACCAGTGGATGCCGCACCACGTCGCGCGCGGTGAAGAAGGTAAAGCTGATGCCTTCCACGCCGCGCAGCACCTCGATCACGTTGCGCAAGCCCGAGCGCGTGTTGCGCGGCAGGTCGACTTGTGTCACGTCGCCGGTGACGACCGTGGTGGTACCGAAGCCGATGCGGGTGAGGAACATCTTCATCTGCTCGACGGTGCTGTTTTGTGCCTCGTCCAGGATCACGAAAGAATCGTTGAGTGTGCGTCCGCGCATGTAGGCGAGCGGCGCCACTTCGATCACGCTGCGTTCGATCAGCCGCGCGACCTTGTCGAAGCCGAGCATTTCGTAGAGCGCGTCGTACAGCGGGCGCAGGTAGGGATCGACTTTCTGCGTCAGGTCGCCGGGCAGGAAGCCGAGTTTCTCGCCAGCCTCGACAGCAGGGCGCACCAGGATCAAGCGTTGCACGCGCGCGGTTTCCAGCGCCTCCACGGCGCTCGCGACCGCAAGATAGGTCTTGCCGGTGCCGGCCGGGCCGATGCCGAAGTTGATGTCGTGGCGTGCGATGGCGTGCAGGTAATTCACCTGATTCGGCCCGCGCCCGCGAATGGTGCCGCGCTTGACCCTGATCGAAACTTCCTGTGCACCATCGGTTGATTTTTCCGCGAGCGCATCGACGCCGGCTTCCGACAGACGGAGATTGAGCACGCGTCCGTTCAGGGTTTCGTGCTCGGTGGCGTCATATAAATTGCGCAGCACGCGTTCGCCGGACTGCACTGCCGCATCCTCGCCGATCACGCGGAACACGTTGCCGCGATTATTGATCTCGACGCCAAGGCGCAGCTCGATCTGGCGCAGGTGTTCATCGAATGGTCCGCACAGATTCGCCAGCCGCTGGGTGTCGTCGGGTTCAAGCGTAAAGTCGTGCTGGGTCAGCGAATCAGTCATCTGGAAAACTTGCGTGATGAAAGGAGCATTTACCACGGATCAACACGGATACTCACGGATCAGGCCTGCTTTGGATCCGTGTTCATCCGTGCACATCCGTGGTCATCTTTGCTTCATGCTTTCTTGGTGGTAACACGCCCGCGCAGGGAGTTGGTCAGCGCGGCGGTGATGGTGACATCGACAAATTGCCCGCTGAGGTGTGGATCGCCGGCAAAATTCACCTGCCGCATGTTTTCGGTTTTGCCGGTCAGTTCGTGCGCATTTTTCTTTGACGGCCCGGTGACGAGCACGCGTTGCGTGGTTCCCACCATGCCCTCGCTGATCCGGGTGGCGTGGAAGTTGAGGACACGCTGCAGCGATGCCAGGCGTTCGTGCTTGACGTCATCCGGTGTGGGGTCGATGAGGTTGGCGGCGGGCGTGCCTGGGCGCTTGGAATAGATGAACGAGAACGACTGGTCGAAGCCTACGTCCTCGATCAGCTGCATGGTCTGCGTGAAGTCGGCATCGGTTTCGCCGGGGAAGCCGACGATGAAATCCGAAGAGACGCAAATGTCCGGGCGCACAGCGCGCAGCTTGCGGATTTTCGATTTGTATTCAAGCGTGGTGTAGCCGCGTTTCATCATCGCCAGCACGCGGTCAGAACCTGATTGCACGGGCAGATGCAGGAAATTGGCCAGCTTGGGCACGTCGCGATAGGCGGCGATCAGTGAATCGGAGAATTCCAGCGGGTGCGAGGTGGTGAAGCGGATCCGGCCGATGCCGTCGATCTCGGCGATGGCGCGGATGAGCAGCGCGAGGTCGGCCATGCCGCCGTCGAACATCGGCCCGCGATACGCATTGACGTTTTGGCCGAGCAGGTTGACCTCTTTCACACCTTGTTCGGCCAATGACGCGACTTCGGCCAGCACGTCGTCGAAGGGCCGCGAGATTTCCTCGCCGCGGGTGTAGGGCACCACACAGAACGAGCAATATTTGCTGCAGCCTTCCATGATCGAGACGAAAGCCGCCGGGCCTTCGGCGCGTGGCTCGGGCAGACGGTCGAACTTCTCGATCTCCGGGAAGGAAATGTCGACCTGCGGCTTGCCGGTGGCGCGGCGCGCGTCGATCAGGTCAGGCAGGCGGTGCAGGGTTTGCGGACCGAACACCAGGTCGACATACGGCGCACGTTCGACGATCGCCGCGCCTTCCTGTGAGGCCACGCAACCGCCGACGCCAATCAACACCTCCGGATTCGCCTGCTTGAATTCCTTCCAGCGGCCGAGTTGCGAAAACACCTTGTCCTGCGCCTTCTCGCGGATCGAGCAGGTGTTGACCAGGATCACGCCGGCCTCGGCGATGTCGTTGGTGCGCTGCATGCCGCGTTCGGCCGCGAGCACTTCTTCCATTTTGCGGGAGTCGTACTCGTTCATCTGGCAGCCGTGGGTCTGGATGAAGAGTTTTCCGGGCATGGATTTCCCGGACGTGGACTCGCCGCGGCGCGCGGCGCTGCCGGCCAGCTGCGCGGTGGGTGCGGGATTGGGCGTGTCGGCCATGGCGGAGTCGTGCAGCGGAAACGACTGCGTATTGTAGCGGTGCCGGGGCCTTGCGGCTGTCGAGGGTGCCAGGAAGCGTGACGGCGGCGCTTGGTTTCCAGCGCTGGGCGCGGCACACTGCGAGCCCATGGATGCCAGGTTCCGCCCCGGGTTTTTCTGCGACACGCGCCGCGCCGTGCGCGGCATCGCGGCGTGCCTGGCGCTGTTGTTGGCGTGCGTGGCGTTCCCGGCCGCTGCCAGCGTGCTGTATCGCTGCACCGGCACGGACGGCGTGACGGCGTTCGTCAGCCACACGCATGGTTACAAGCATTGCGTGAAGGTGGGCGATTGGGAGGCGCCGGCGGCGCACCAGCGGCACGCGGACAAGCGCAACGACCAGCCGAGAGGCACGCTATTGCCGGGCCAACCGCCGCGGCCCGTCGCGGCGGATCCACGCGTGCTGAAAATCATTCCACTTGGCGAGCCGCCGCCGCCGGTGGCAGCGCCTGCGCCACCGCCGCCGCAAGCGTGGCAGCCTTTGCCAGTGGTGGCCATGCAGGCGTTCGCGAGCCGGATATTGCCGAAATTGTTGGGTGTGGAGTTGCCGCCGCCGTCGCCCGCCAGCACGACTGCGCCGGCCGCAGCATCGACCGCGCCGATTCCGCTGAAACTCGATGCCGATGTGGTCAAACCGCCGCGCCGCGGCGCGGTGTACCGCGTCGTCAAAAAGAACGGCACCGTACTGTATACCAACCTCGCGGCGCTTGCCGAAGGCCAGAACGCGACCAAACTGTTCACCTACATCGTCGAGTGCTACGCCTGCGACGTGCATTCGAAGATCGACTGGAACACCGTGCCGCTGCACCTTGCCGAGTATCGCGGTGACATTGAGGCCGCGGCCAAGCTGAGTGGCGTCAACGTAGCGCTGTTGCGCGCGGTCATCCATGCCGAATCGGGCTTCAACCCGCGCGCCTTGTCGTACAAGGGCGCGCAAGGGCTGATGCAGTTGATGCCGGCGACGGCGGGCGAGCTGGGTGTGACTGATGCCTTCGATCCGGGCGAGAACATCGATGGTGGTGCGCGCTATCTTGCCGCGCTGTTGCACGATTACCACGGTGACGTGATGTTGGCGGCGGCAGCCTACAACGCCGGCGAGGGCGCAGTGGCAAAGTACGCCGGCGTGCCGCCGTATGCCGAGACGCAGGTTTACGTGAAGCGGGTGGCGCTGTTGTACGAGCGCTATCGTAAGGCGTTGGCAACCTATCCGAGCGTTGCCGCGGCGGGTGGCTGATCGCTGCGGCAGCCTGGACGAGCATCGCGCGATCGCTCATGCGATCGGGCCTTCCGGCGCTCCTGCAGAGAAGCTGTTGCAGGAGAGCTGGAAGGCCTGATGGGTGTGCTATCGCTTCAATGAAGATGTCAGCGACGGCGCGATGGCCGCGACAATCTCTTCGGCGATGTGGTGGTTGGCGGCGACGAGGTTGCCCGATTCCGGCATGCCATCGACGCCCACCATGTTGCAGTAGCGGCCGCCGGCTTCACGCACCAGCAGGCAGCCGGCCGCGATGTCCCACACCTTCAAACCAGTTTCGAAATAGCCGTCCAAACGTCCGGCCGCGGTCCATGCCATGTCCAGCGCAGCGGAACCGGTGCGGCGAATGTCTTCGGCGCGCTTCAGCAGTTCGCGTGTCATGTCGAGCTGGGCGTTCAAGTGTTGCCGCTCGCGGTACGGAAAGCCCGTCGCCAGCAATGCACCGTCCAGCGATTCGCGCTTGGCAACGCGGATGCGGCGATCGTTGAGGAAGGCGCCATCGCCCTTGCTGGCGGTGTAGATTTCATTGCGCAGCGGGTCCAGGATTACCGCGTGCACGGGTTCGCCGTGGTCGAGCTGCGCAATCGACACCCCGAAGTGCGGGATGCCGCGCAGGTAATTGTGGGTGCCATCCAGCGGGTCGATGGCCCAGCTGAAACGCGCGCCGACTTTGCCGGATGCGCCGGTTTCCTCGCCGAGCATCGCGTGGTCGGGGTAGGCGCGGCGCAGCTCCCGGACAATCTCGCGTTCAGCCTGGCGATCGACCTCCGAGGCGAAATCGAGGTGGTGTTTCTCGATCACGGCGACGCTGCCGAGGCGGTTCATGTAACGCAGGATCACACTGCCAGCGGCGCGCGCGGCACGGATCGCGGTGGTGACGGCAGGTCGAGCCATGGCGAAAGGTTTCCGGGAATTTGAAAAAGAACGCGCCGCGAGGCGGCGCGCTGGGCATTTTAGCAGCGCCAGGGCGCGTGGAGTTATTCTGCAGTGATGAACCAGTCCACCGCCTTCATCCCGCCTGCACCGCAGTCGATCCGCTTCGTGCTGGCGCGCACCTCGCACCCCGGCAACATCGGCGCGGCCGCGCGCGCCATCCGTACCATGGGCTTCTGGCGACTCGTACTGGTGGCGCCGCAGCGCTATCCCGATCCGCAAGTCGAGGCGATGGCCGCTGGCGCCGACGACGTGCTCACGCATCTCGTGCAGGCGGCGTCGCTCACCGAGGCGATCACCAGTTGCACCCGGGTCTACGGCTTGTCCGCGCGCCGCCGCGGCGTGAACTTGCCCGAGCTTGATCCGCGCGCCGCGGTGGCCGAGATCGCGCCGCTCGTGGCCGCGGGCCGCGAGGTCGCCTTGCTGTTCGGCAACGAGCGCTCCGGCCTCGACAACGATGAATTGTCGGTATGCCAGGCGATGGTGCGGATCCCCAGCGTCGAGGACTTTTCTTCGCTCAATCTTGCGCAGGCGGTGCAAGTGATGGCCTGGGAACTGCGCATGGCGATGCTGGGCGAGGTTCCGCCATCGCCGCCGGACCACGATGCGTCGCCCGCTACCGCCGACGAAATGGAGCGTTTCTTCGAGCACCTGTTCGCGACTTTGCATGCGATCGACTTCCACAAGGGCCGCGCAGCGGTCACGATCGAACAGCGCCTGCGCCGGCTGTTCCACCGAGCGATGCCCGATGCGCGTGAATTGCGCATCCTGCATGGCGTGCTCGCCGATGCCGAACGCATGGCGCAATTGGCTGGCGCAAAACGCGGGGAGTGACGAACACGCCGTGGTTTGGCGTGGCTTGCCGCGAGACGTTTACAACGGGCGATCGACCAGCAAGAACGTGCAGCCATCCGGTGAATGCACGTCCAAGTGTTGCGAGCCGGGCGCCGCGATGCTGGCCCAGCCGGGCGCAAGGGCCTTGCCCGCCACGCGCAATTCGCCTTCCAGCACGTAGATGAATTCCGGCAATTCGTGCGTGTGCGGCGGGATCCGCGCGCCGGGATCCATCCGCACCAGCTGCATTTCCAGTCCGCCTGCCACCGCGATGTTCTTGACGGACAATCCTGCGGTCAGTGCGGATGCTTGCCACGGCACATCGGCGCAGTTGGCGCTGAACAGTTCACCTTGCGGCAGTTCGATCATGGCATTACCCGGCATGCAGCAACGATGAAGTGGGCAGGCGCAACTGCTGGCCCGTCCGATCCGGTGCATGGTAACGTGCTCACGTCTCGCTGGTTGCTGTCAGCGGCGTGACCAGCACCTTGTCGATGCGGGCGCCATCGCGATCGACGATCTCGAATTTCAGGCCGTGCCACGCGGTGGTTTCACCGGTGACGGGGATGTGGCCGAACAGTTCGATCAGCATGCCGGCAAGGGTGTGGTAGTCACCGTCCTTTTCGTTCGGCAACTCTTCCAGATGCAGCAGCTCGCGCAGGTCATCGGCTGGCAGCGAACCATCCAGCAGCCAGCTGCCATCTTCGCGGCGCACGGCCATTTCGTCTTTCGCGGGGGTGCTGTCGTCGCTGCGGGCGCCGCGTCCGACCACCGCATTCAGCACGTCGTTGGCGGTGGCGAGACCCACGATCTCGCCGTACTCGTCCACCACCAGTGCGAACGGTGATTCCGCATCGCGGAATTCGCCAAGCAGGTCCAGTGCACGTGTGGTCGCCGGGACAAACAAGGGCTTGGCCAGTTTGCGGAAAAGGTCGATGCGCGGCGTGCCCGCGTTCGCGCTGTGGGGGTCCTTGGCCAGCGCCTGCATCACGCGCTTGACCTCCAGCACGCCGAGTACTTCATCCTCGCTTTCGCGATACACGGGATAGCGCGAGTAGGGCGTCTCGCGCAACGTCGCCAGGTTTTCGGCGAGCGGTGCCGCGGTGTCCAGCCAGGCGATGCGCGGGCGCGGGGTCATTACACTGTCGATCGTGCGGTCGCCCAGCCGCAGCACACGGTTGACCATGTTGCGTTCATCCGCGTCCAGCACGCCCTGTTCGGCACCGTCGGCGACCAGTATGCGGATTTCTTCCTCGCTGATCTTTTCGCGCCGGAAGCGGTGCAAGCGCAGCACCCGCAGGATCATGTCGGTCAGGATGTTCAGGACCCATACGAATGGGGCCAGCAACCACGACATTACTTGCATGGGCACGGCCACCGCCTGCGCGATGCGCTCGGGCGCGGCCAGCGCCGCGCGCTTGGGCACCAATTCGCCCACGACGATGTTGATCAGGGTGACCAGCACGAAGCCCAGCACCAACCCGATCACCAGCGAAGCGTGCGCGGGGACAGGCAGGCCGGCGGCGATGATCCATTGGCGGATGGTGTCGCTGATGGCGGCACCGGTGGCGGCACCGGTGACCAAAGTTATCAGGGTAATGCCGACCTGCACCGTGGACAGGAAGCGGTCCGGGTGCCGGGCCAGGCGCAACGCTATCTGGGCGCGCGTACTGGTGCGCGCCATGTAGCGCAGGCGGCTCTTGCGCGCGGCGATCAGCGCGATTTCGGCGAGCGCGAAGCAGGCGTTGCCCAAGGCCAGCAGCAGCACCAGGCCAAGATCGGTCAGCATCGGGGCCGCGGGTCGGGGTCCATGGACCGAGTCTAGCAGTCCGGCGCCGGATTGCTTCGGGCCGGGCGCCTGCTCGTGTACCCTTTGAAAGGTTACCGGCAGGAATCGACGCGCATGTTCTCGTTGCAAACGATGTTCGGCAAGGGCGACCGCTTCTACACCCTGCTGGAATCCAGCGCGGGCGCAGCCCGCGATAGTGCCAAGGCCTTGCAGGCATTGCTGGAAGCCCACGGCGAGCCGTTGCTGCTGGATGGCTTCCGCGCTGCCCGCAGGCGCGAAAAGGAGCTGGCCGCGCAGATCAGCGAGGCGCTGGTCAACACCTTTGTCACCGCGCTGGATCGCGAGGACATCGAGGCCATGTCCTCGGCCTTGTACCGGATCCCCAAGACCATCGAGAAGTTCGCCGAGCGCTACGTGATCGTGGCCAAGCGCGTCGAAGGCATTGACTTCATCTCGCGCGCCAGCCTGCTGATGAGCGCCACCGAAGGCGTGTCCGAGATGGTGGCGGAACTGCGCAACGGCATGAATATTGGCCGGATGCGCAAGTTGCAGGACCGGTTGCAGGCGGTCGAATCGGAAGCCGACCGGCTGCTGCTGGAGCCCTACCGCAGCTTGTACCTCGGCAGCGACGATCCAATCCGCATGATGCTGGCGAAGGACCTGTTCGAGCTGATGGAGAAAGCCATTGACCGCTGCCGCGATGTGGGCAATGTGATCTATTCGATCGTGTTGAAGAATTCATGAGACGAGGACAAGGGATCGGGGAGCGGGGCCGGCCGGGATACACGGCCGATCACCCCCTTCCACAGGAAGGGGGTCGACGCGAAGCGGCGGGGGGATGCGATTCACCGCGCAGCGGCGGGAATGGCGCGAGTGTGCGAAGAGCCATCCCCCTCAATCCCCCTTCGCAAGCGAAGGGGGAAGTCAAACAAGTGTTCCCGGCGCGGTCTGCGTTCGAGTTCCGCATCCCGAGTGGCGGATCACGAGTTCCGATCCAATGAGCCTCGGCCTGCTCATTGCCGTCATCGTGATCGCGTTGGTGTTCACCTACATCAACGGATTCCACGACACCGCCAATTCGATTGCCACGGTGGTGGCGACCAAGGTGCTGACGCCCGGGCAGGCCGTGTTGCTGGCGGCGGGTACCAATCTTGCCGGCGCGTTGCTGGGGTCGGCGGTTGCAGTGACGATCGCCACCGGGCTGATCAACGCCGGCGTGCTGCAGGTCGGTGGCGAAGTATTGGTTTGCGCGCTGGTGGGCGCCACGATCTGGAACCTGATCACGTGGTGGTTGGGGCTGCCTTCGTCCTCGTCGCACGGGTTGATCGGTGGCTTGTGCGGCGCGGCGTTTGCCGCGTCGGACGGCAATTTCGCCTCGATCATCTGGGCCACCGATCCGAATCATTGGTGGCGCGGCGGCGGCGTGATCCCGAAAGTCGTGGTGCCGATGGTGGCCTCGCCGATCGGCGGCTTCGTCCTCGGTATCCTGGTGATGGGCCTGCTGCTGGGCCTGTTCACCTGGTTCGCCAATCGTGCCGGGTTCCTGCGGCGTTTCGGCCGCACGCCGTTCGTGAACATGTTCTTTGGCAAGGCGCAGCTGTTGTCGGCGGCGGCGTTGGGCGTGTCGCACGGCATGAACGATGCACAAAAATCCATGGGTATCATCGCCTTGGCACTTGCCAGCGCGACCGCCTCGCACAACTTCGACCATGTGCCGGAATGGCTGCACTTCCTGCGCATCTACGACGCCGGAGGACATTTTCCGATTCCGGTGTGGGTAAAAGTGCTGTGTGCGCTGGTGATGGCGGCCGGCACCGCGGGCGGCGGCTGGCGCATCATCAAGACGCTGGGCCACAAGCTGGTGAAGCTGCATCCGATCAACGGATTTGCCGCGGAAACCGGCGGAGCCGCGGTCATCATTGCGTGCTCGGTGTTCGGGCTTCCGGTTTCGACCACCCACGTGATCTCGTCCTCGATCATGGGCGTGGGTGCGGCCAAACGCTTCAGTGCCGTGCGCTGGAGCGTGGTCGAACGCATGGTGTGGTCGTGGATCCTGACCTTGCCGGTCAGCGCGTTCATGGCGTGGCTGCTGGTGGAAGTGTCGCAGCGCCTCTGGAAGTAATCGTCGCGATACACTGCCAAGGTGGCGACCACTGTGTTCCATGAGGCTCCCGTGCCCGACGACAACAAACTGGTCGTCGCGATTTCCTCGCGCGCGCTGTTTGACCTGACCGAGTCGCACGCGCTGTTCGAGCGCGAGGGACTGGATGCCTACCGCGAATACCAGATCGCGCACGAGAATGACGTGTTGCAACCCGGTGTCGCCTTTCCGGTCGTGCAAAAACTGCTGGCCTTGAACCGGCCGGAACCCGACGTGCCCTATGTCGAGGTCATCCTGCTGTCGCGCAACTCAGGCGATACCGGCCTGCGCATATTCAATTCGATCCAGCACCACGGACTGGCCATCAGCCGCGCGGCGTTCACCTCGGGCGAGGCGACCAGCGAATACATCGCGCCGTTCGGCGTGGATCTGTTTCTTTCCGCCAACGCCGAAAATGTTGCGCGGGCGCTGAATTCGGGCGTGGCCGCGGCGACGATCCTGCCCTCGCAGGTGCATGACTCGCATCCCGGGCAATTGCGCATCGCCTTCGATGGCGACGCGGTGATCTTCAGTGATGAATCCGAACGCGTGTCGCAGGAGCAGGGCCTCGACGCCTTCCATCGCAACGAAGTTGAGCACGCCGACGAGCCGCTCTCGGGTGGCCCGTTTCGCAACTTCCTCGCCGCACTGCACCGCTTGCAGGCGGCTTTCCCGCCCGACGATGCGCCAATCCGCACCGCCCTGGTCACCGCGCGTTCGGCGCCCGCGCACAAGCGCGTGATCCTGACCCTGCGCCAGTGGGGCGTGCGCATCGACGAGGCATTGTTTCTTGGTGGCCGCGACAAGGGGCCGTTCCTCGAAGCCTTCGGCGCGGATCTGTTCTTCGACGATTCGCCGGTGAATGTCGAATCGGCACGCAAGCATGTGGCGACGGGGCATGTGCCGCATGGGGTTTCCAACAGGCGGGACCCGGGACCCGGGACCCGGCACCCGAAGTCCTCACGCTGAACCGCGCCGGCAGCCCGGCGCAGCGCGCTGGGTTTCCCGTCGCGATTGCGGGCGCAGCGCGCTTGTCTTCCCCCTTCGGAACGAAGGGGGATTGAGGGGGATGGCTTTTCACCGAGGCGGTCGGCGTCCCGCCGCGCCTGCGGCGCGACCTCCTTCCTGCGAAAGGAGGTGCGCCCGAGTCCCGAGTCCCGAGTCCCGATACAATAAGCGGCTGCCTTTGATCATGGATCCGCCATGCCCGCCCCACGCCTGAATCCCCTCGACCTGTACGACGTCCGCGCGCTGCTTTCCGATGAGGAACGCATGGTGCAGGACTCGGTCGCACGCTTCGTCGACGACAGGGTGTTGCCGATCATCGGCGACTGCTTCGACCGGGCGCATTTCCCGGCCGACTTGATCGCCGAGATCGCAGCACTTGGCCTGCTTGGCGCGACGATTCCTGCGCAATACGGCGGCGCTGGCATGAACCAGGTCTGCTATGGCCTGATCTGCCAGGAACTGGAACGCGGCGATTCCGGTCTGCGCAGTTTTGCCTCGGTGCAGTCGTCGCTGGTGATGTACCCGATCTACGCCTTCGGCAGCGAGGAGCAGAAACGCGAGTACCTGCCGAAGATGGCGGCGGGTGAAATCATCGGTTGCTTTGGCCTGACCGAACCGCACGGCGGTTCCGACCCGTCCAACATGAAGACCGTCGCCAGGCAGGACGGCGGCGACTGGGTTATCAACGGCGCCAAGATGTGGATCACCAACGGCAACCTCGCGCAGGTCGCCCTGGTGTGGGCCAAGACCGACGATGGCATCCGTGGTTTTCTGGTGCCAACGAACACCAAGGGTTTCGCGGCGCAGGAGGTGCACAAGAAGATGAGCCTGCGCGCCTCAGTCACCAGCGCGCTGTTCCTCGACGACGTGCGCGTGCCGGCCAGTGCGATGCTGCCGAACGTGAAGGGCTTGCGTGGTCCCTTGAGCTGCCTTGATTCGGCGCGCTACGGCATCAGCTGGGGTCCGATTGGCGCGGCACAGGCGTGTCTGAAAGAAGTCCTCGACTACACCGCCGGACGCATGCTGTTCGGGCGTGCGCTGGCTGCCAATCAGGCCATCCAGCTGAAGTTGTCCGAGATCGCACGCCGCATCACCACCGCGCAGTTGCTGGCGTTGCAGCTCGGCCGCAACAAGGATGCCGGCCGCCTGCACCCGACCCAGACTTCGCTGGCGAAGTGGAACAATGTGCGCATGGCGCTGGACGTCGCCCGCGAATGCCGCGACATCCTCGGCGCCGCCGGCATCACCACCGAGCACGCCGCGATCCGCCATGCGCTGAACCTTGAGTCCGTGGTGACCTACGAAGGCACCCAGACGGTGCATCAGTTGGTGGTGGGTCGCGAGCTTACCGGCATCAATGCTTTTTAGTGTGATCATCCCTGATCACCGCGTCACCAAGCGGCGGGGTGAGCCAGGCGTCCCCGGTTGCTCACTCCACCACGGCCGTCCTTGGCCTGACTTTTCACAACAGCCGCTTCGAATGGGGCGGTAGGGCAGGAGCCTCGCATGAAAACTCGCAACAAGTTGCTCGCAGGCATGGCATTGGGCGCGCTGCTGGCGTCCGGCAGCGCGCTGGCCGCGCTCAATGGCAACGAGATCCGCCTCGCGCTGACATCGTTGCGCCTCGCGCTGGTGAAGATCGGCGTCGCCAATGCGATGTTGTCGAACCCGGTACCGCCGGCGAACAACGCCGAGGCGCACGTCGCCGCGGCGAACAAGCTGATCTCCACGGAGATCAGTGCGATCCTCGTCAGCAAGGGCGGCGTCATCAACGTGTACCTGACACCCATGGTGGGGGTCACCAACGGCATCCTTCAGCTGGTGCCAAAAATCGTGACCGACGCGCAGGGCAAGCGGGGCGTGCAGTACACCTGCTACAGCCCGAACATTCCGGACATCGCGACGGTTGCGCCGGAATGCACCTATCACGCTGCACAGCCGTAATCCAGCGATGCCGGGCAGATTGCCAACGCCAGCGCCGCGAATTGAAACCGCACGCCTGATCCTGCGCGTGCCGCAGCTCGAGGATTTCGAGGGTTACGCCGAGATGCTGGGCGACGAGGAAACCGCGCGTTACATTGGCGGCAGTTCCCCGCGCGGCGCCGCATGGCGGCGTTTCCTGCAGATGCCGGGCGCATGGCTGGTGCAGGGCTTCGGCATGTTTTCGGTGATCGACAAGCGCAGCGGCGAATGGCTCGGCCAGGCCGGACCGTGGCAACCGGAGGGCTGGCCGGATACGGAAGTGGGCTGGTCGTTCCGGCGCAGCAGTTGGGGGCACGGTTACGCCGGCGAGGCGGCGACCGCCGCGATCGACTGGGCCTTCCACAACCTAGGCTGGACCAGGGTTATTCATTGTATCGACCCGGCGAATCAGCGCTCGCAAGCGCTGGCGCGGCGCCTTGGTTCGTGCATCCAGCGCACTGCATTCCTGCCGCCGCCCTTCAACGATGAACCCGTGGATGTATGGGGGCAGACGCGCGAAGAATGGTTTGCGCGTCAAGCTTGACCTTTTCACGACTCAATGAAATGAACGCCAGCAAGAATCCGATTCCCGCCCGCCAAAAGGGTTTCAATCGCGCCGAGGTCGTCGATGCGAACTTCACCGAGTTCGTCGATGGCTGGCAGGGCAACGCGCACGCCGCGCCGCGCGATGACGCGCCGGTGTTGCCGGGCAGCGACCTGGACGCGCGCGGATTCCGCGATCTGTTCGAATCGCAATTGATTTCGCGGCACCTTGATTTGATGGCACGCGTATTGCGCGTGCAGAACAAGGTTTTCTACACCATCGGCTCGACGGGCCACGAAGGCAACTCGATGGTGGCGCGCTTGACGCGTCACACCGATCCTGCGTTTCTGCATTACCGCTCGGGCGCGTTCATGGCCGAGCGCTTCCGCAAATTGCCGGGCATGGACCCCGTGATGGATTCGGCCCTGTCGTTCGCGGCCAGCAAGGATGACCCGGCCTCGGGCGGGCGCCACAAGGTTTGGGGATCGAAGCCGCTTTGGGTGTTGCCGCAGACGTCCACCATCGCCTCGCACCTGCCCAAGGCGCTCGGCACCGCGATCGCGATCGAGCAGGCGCAGCGCATCGGCCATCGCTTGCCGGTGCCGAACGATTCCATCGCCATCTGTTCGTTTGGCGACGCGTCATCCAACCACGCCACCGCGCAGACTGCATTCAACGCGGCGGCCTGGACGGCCTATCAGAAATTGCCGGCACCGGTGTTGTTCGTGTGCGAGGACAACGGCATCGGCATCTCGGTGAAAACGCCGGGCGGCTGGATTGCCAACAATTTCCGCGATCGCAAAGATCTCGATTATTTCTACGCCGATGGCCTCGACCTTGCGGAAGGTTATGCGCAGGTTGCGCGCGCAGTGGCACATTGCCGCGGCACGCGTCGCCCGACCTTCCTGCACCTGCGCACCACGCGCCTGACCGGCCACGCCGGCACCGATTTCGAAATCGAGTGGCGCAGCATCGAGGAACTGGTGGCGCTGGAAGCCACCGACCCCTTGCTGCGTTCGGCGGCCATCGCGCTGGAGTCGGGTTTGTATACGAAGCCGTCGTTGCTGGCGCTGTATGAAGCCACCCGCAAGCGTTGTTTCGCTGCGGCCGATGAGGCCGATCAGCGGCCGAAGCTTGAATCGCTGGCCGCGGTGATGCAGCCGCTGGCGCCGTACACGCCCAAGGCCGTCGCCGCGGAAGCGTCGCGCGCCGCCGACGCGGCAAAACGCGCAGCGGTGTTTGGCGGCGCCGAAAAATTGCCCGAGAATTTGCCGCCGCGGCATCTCGCGCTGGTCATCAATTCCGCACTGCACGATTTGATGGCCAAGTACCCGGAGTCGCTGCTGTTCGGCGAAGACGTCGCGCAAAAGGGCGGCGTCTATACGGTGACCAAGGGTCTGAACAAGACCTTCAAGGGCGCGCGGGTGTTCAATACCTTGCTGGATGAAACCACCATCCTCGGCTTGGCGCAGGGCTACGCCAACATGGGCATGTTGCCGATCCCCGAAATCCAGTACCTCGCGTATTTCCACAACGCCTGCGACCAGATTCGCGGCGAGGCGGCATCCCTGCAATTCTTCTCCAACGACCAGTACCGCAACCCGTTGCTGATGCGGGTGGCTTCGCTCGGTTACCAGAAAGGTTTTGGCGGACACTTCCACAACGACAATTCGATCACCGCGCTGCGCGACATTCCCGGTCTCGTGGTGGGCTGTCCCTCGCGTGGCGACGATGCCGCGATGATGCTGCGCACGCTCGCTGCGCTGTGCAAAGTCGACGGCCGCGTGTGCGCGTTGCTCGAACCGATCGCGCTGTACATGACCAAAGACTTGTACGAACACGGCGACGGGCAGTGGCAGTTCGCGTATCCCGCGCCCGAGCAGGCGATGACCTTGGGCGAAGGCCGCGTCTATCACGAGGGCGCCGACGACCTCGTGATCTTCACCTTCGGCAACGGCGTGCCGATGGCGTTGCGTGCCGCCCGCACGATCGAACAGCAACATGGCTGGAAGGTGCGCATCGTCGACCTGCGTTGGCTGGCGCCGCTGAATGATGCCTTCATTGCCGCGCAGGCGAAGACCGCCCGCCGCATCATCGTGCTTGATGAAGGCCGCAAGAGCGCGGGCGTGGGCGAAGGCGTGATCACGGCGATTGTCGAAGCGGGCTTGGGCGGCACGCCGATCAAGCGGGTGGTTGGCGCTGACACCTACACGCCACTTGCCGGCGCGGCATTGCTGGTGTTGCCGGGCGATGCCGACGTGGTGGCGGCGGCGAATTCGCTTGCGGAACCGGAATTCGCGTCGAAGGCGAATTCTTCACGCACCACACGCAAATCCACGAAATCCTGACTCCTCGGAGGCGGCATGAAACAGCTAGCGAAATTGACAGTGGTGGCAATCGTCGGCGTGGCTTGCGCGGCGTGTTCGAATTCGCCGGCGCCCGCGACACCGCCGGTTGCCTCGGCACCGCCGGCCTCGGCCATCCTGATGCACGCACCGGTTGCGGGGGCGTCGGCGGATGCGGCGCCCGCCACCGGTCCGGCCCTCGACCGGATCATGCAGCGCCCCGGTTTTGCGCAAGCCTTCGCATCGATGGACGGTGCAGCCGCGCTGCCAGCATGGGCGAAGCGCGGTGGTGTTGACTCGCCGTCGCAGCGTGTCGAGGTCGATGGCAAGACCCTGTGGCTGGCGCAAGCCTGTGAAACGCAGGCCTGCCAGGGCGGGAAGCTGCTGCTATTGATCGATCCGGCCGCGCATTCGATGCGGGGCGTGCTGGTGGAACAGTCCGGCGATTCTGGCGCAAGCGTGCAACAGCTCACGTGGCTGGGCAAACCGGATGCGAACGTTCAGGCCTTCCTCAAGGGCCACGTCACCCACAAGTAACGGTTCCGGCGCCGCGCCCCCATGAACCTCGACACGCCCGAATCCGTCCCCGGCATCACCAATCCGGGCGCCGCAGGTTCGGTTTCACACGCCGGTGCTGGACCACATCCGCCGGCGCGCTTCAGCGTGATCGCAGCAGTCAGCTTCGTGCACATGTTGAACGACATGATGCAGTCGGTGATCATTGCGATCTATCCGATGCTGAAGAGCGGCTTCCATCTCAGCTTCATCCAGATCGGCCTGATCACGCTGACCTTCCAGTTGACGGCATCGTTGTTGCAGCCGCTGGTGGGCATGATCACCGACAAGCATCCGCTGCCGTTTTCCTTGCCTGCCGGGATGTTCTTCACCCTGAGCGGCCTGTTGCTGCTGTCGGTGGCACCGACGTATCCAATCGTGCTGCTCTCGGTGGCCATGATCGGCATTGGTTCGTCGGTGTTTCACCCCGAGTCCGCACGCGTGGCGCGGATGGCTTCGGGTGGGCGTTTCGGGCTTGCGCAATCGCTGTTCCAGATCGGCGGCAACACTGGCCAGGCCATCGGTCCGGCACTGGTTGCGGCGATTGTCTTGAGTGCCGGACGCGAGCACGTCGCCTGGTTCGGCGTGTTCGCGTTGGTCGCGATCGTGGTGCTGTCGCAGGTCAGCCGCTGGTATCGCAGCCACATCAACGAGCGCGTGCACGCACGCAAGCCCTCGGACACACCGCTGTATCCAAAGCCGCTCGTGCGCCGCACCATCGGCGTGTTGTTCGTGCTGATGTTTTCAAAATTCTTCTACCTCGCCAGCATTACCAGCTATTACACCTTCTTCCTGATCCATCGCTTCGGCGTATCGGACCAGACCGCCGACCACTTGTTGTCGGTGTTTTTGCTGGCGGTCGCGGGCGGCACCTTGATCGGCGGACCGCTCGGCGATCGTATTGGCCGCAAGCGCGTGATCTGGTTTTCGATCCTCGGCATCACGCCGTTCACGCTGATCCTGCCCTACGTCGGTCTGGGCTGGACGGTCAATCTTTCGGTGGTGATCGGCCTGATTCTGGCGTCGGCATTCCCCGCGATCATCGTCTACGCGCAAGACATGTTGACCCATCGCATCGGCATGGTGTCGGGTCTGTTTTACGGATTTTCGTTCGGTCTCGGCGGCATCGGCGCCGCGGTGCTTGGCGTGGTGGCCGACCACTACGGCATCGTGTTCGTGTATCAGGTGTGCGCGTTCCTGCCGTTGCTCGGGTTGCTCGCGGTGTTTTTGCCGGACGTGCGCCCGCCGGAACGTGAGCCGGCGCGGGCTGCCTGAAACACCTGCGGGACCTGACTGGAGGCGTCGCGTGCCATGACCCATCCTCGCGAGACTGGATTGCCCGCTACGCCGAAACACCTTTTGGCTTGGCGAATTGGACTCACGGCGGTCCTGCTGGCGGCGATTGCGCTGACCAACACGTTCAGCGAGGTTAGCGACTATGCCCGCTTCGGTGACGCGCTACCCGTCTGGGAGCCGCTGGTCTGGGAGTTTTCGAGCGTCATCCTGATGGGTGCCTTGATTCCGGTCGTGGCATGGCTGCTCCGGCGAGTGCCGCTCGATTTGCGACACTGGTACCGGTGCATTCCGATCCACCTGTTCGCGACGCTGCCGTTCTCGATCGCGCATGTGGCCGGCATGGTCGGTTTGCGCAAGCTCGCCTATGCGCTGGCCGGAGGCAGCTATCACTTCGGGCCGGTCTTTTCGGCGTGGGTCTATGAGTACCGTAAGGATTTCGTGACCTACGGGATCATCGTTGCCTTCCTGGGCACGGGCAGCGCGTGGCGTTACTGGCGCCGCGTGCATGCGGAAAGACTGGCGGCGGAACCGCAGCCGACGGCGCCACCGGCAGGCGGCGTGGAGTCGCTCGACCGCCTGGTGGTTCGCAAGCTCAACCGCGAGTTCATCCTCGACGTCGCCGACATCGCGCGCCTCGAATCCAGCGGCAACTACGTGACGGTGCACGCGCGCGGTGCGACCTACCAGCTGCGCGGCTCGCTCGCGGGCCTGGTGCAGCGACTCGACCCCCGGCGCTTCGTGCAGATCCATCGCAGCCAGGTCGTGAACGTCGATCACGTGCGCGAGATCCAGCCTTGGGACCACGGGGATTACCGGGTCGTACTCGATGACGGCAGCCTCATCAATTTCAGCCGCCGCTATCGGGCACGGCTCGAAGCACGGTTTTGTCCGCCGCCGTGCGGACACAACGGCAGCGCCGCTCATCCCTGAATCGCTCCGCTCGTCACTATTCCCTTTGCCGATCAGGTGCCTGGCGCTAGCGTATGCGCTTGCCTGTGCGGGAGCGGCGCGAGTGCCGCTTGGACCGTCGCGGGTTTCCGAGCCCTTGAGGGTACACGATGAAACGACGCGCATTGTTGAAATGGATGGCAGGTGCACCACTGTTCGGCGCCCTGCTGGCGAGCTTGCCGGAAGCCGCTTGGGCAAAAACGGCAGCGTCAGCGCGCAGCCTGCGCCGAGTACGCCCAAGCGATGCGGGATGGCCTGCCACTGCCGAATGGGAAGAATTGAACCGGCAGGTCGGCGGACGATTGATGAAACTGGCCGATCCGCTGGCGGCGTGTCGCGCCGATCCTGCAGGCGCGGCGTGTGCGGATTTCTTCACGCAGATCCGTAATCCGTATTACATACTCGATCATGCCAGCCTGACGCAGACGTCGGGCTGGGTGGATGCGTGGACGTCGCAGCCGAGTGCGTACGCGGTCGCGGCGAAGTCCGCGGCTGATGTCGCCGCCGCAGTGAACTTCGCGCGCGAGCATAAATTGCGGCTGGTGGTGAAGGGTGCGGGACACAGTTATCAGGGAACATCCGAAGCGCCGGATTCGTTGCTGGTATGGACGCACCACATGGACGCCATCGCGATGCACGACGCCTTCGTGCCGCAGGGCTGCGCGGGCAAGGTAGCCGCAAAGCCTGCGGTAAGCGTGGGTGCTGGGCAAATCTGGGCACACACCTACAACGCAGTGACGACCACGGCGGGCCGTTATGTGCAGGGCGGCGGTTGCCTGACCGTTGGCGTCGCGGGGTTGGTCAGCGGCGGCGGCTTTGGCAGCTGGTCCAAGCAGTACGGCACGGTAGCGGCGAGTTTGCTGGAAGCTGAGGTCGTGACGGCCGACGGCAAGGTCCGCGTCGTCAACGCGTGCAACGATCCCGAGTTGTTCTGGGCGCTGAAGGGCGGTGGTGGCGGCAGCTTTGGAGTGATCACGCGCGTCACGTTGCGCACGCACGACTTGCCGGACACGTTCGGGTTCGTCAATGCCTCCGTGATGGCCAAATCCGGCTCGGCGTACCGGCATTTGGTCGAGCGCTTTCTCGCGCACTACCAGCGCCACCTTTTCAACCCGCACTGGGGCGAGACGGTGCATTTCGAAGGCGGCAACATGCTGCGTGTGAGCATGGCCATGCAGGGCCTGGACCAGGCGCACGCCGAAGCTGCATGGAAGCCGTTCTTCGATTTCGTGCAGGCTTCGCCGCACGACTACTCATTCATGCACGCACCAAAGGTGATGGCGTATCCGGCCCGGGTCCAATGGAATCCCGCAGTGTTGCGAAACTTTCCCGGCGCGGTCATCGCAGATTCGCGCGCGAATGCACCCATCGACAACATCGTGTGGACGGGCGACGCAGAGCAGTCCGGACAAGTCCTGCATGGCTATGGCTCGGCGTGGCTGCCGCGACGCCTGCTGCAACCGGATCGTCAAAAAGACTTGGCCAATGCGTTGGTCGCCGCGAGTCGGGAATGGGATTTCGCGCTGCACTTCAACAAGGGATTGGCCGGCGGAAGGAAATCGCAGATCGATGCAGCGCGTGATACAGCAACCAACCCCCAGGTTCTGGACGCGTTTGCGCTGGTCATCACCGGCAGTGGCGAGGCCCCGGCTTTCCCCGGCATTCACGGCCACGAGCCGGATGTGCAGGCCGCGCGCCATGATGCGGCGGGGAATGCGCGGATGATGGACGCGTTGTACAAACTCGTGCCCGACGCCGGTTCGTACGTTTCCGAGAGCGACTATTTCCTCAAGGATTGGCAGCGCAGGTTCTGGGGCCCGAACTATCCACGCCTGCAAAAAGTGAAGCAGCGCTACGACCCGGACGGATTGTTCACCGTGCATCATGGCGTTGGATCTGAGCAGTGGAGTGACGACGGCTTCACGCGCGTTGCATAATGCGACGGTTGTCCACTCAAGGAACCGCGCATGATCATCGTCACCAGTGAAAACATCACCGGCCATCGCATCACCGAAACCAAGGGCGAAGTGTTCGGCGTGGTGGTGCGCAGCCGCGGCCTCGGCGGCAACCTCATGGCGGGCCTGCGTTCGATCGTCGGCGGCGAGATCAACGAATACACCCAGATGCTGGAGGAAGCGCGCCGCCATGCCACCGACCGCATGGTGCAGAACGCACAGGCGATGGGCGCCAACGCGGTGATCGTGATGCGCTTCGATTCCTCCGAAATCGGCCAGACCATGAGCGAGATCGTGGCCTATGGCACCGCCGTCGTCATCGAGCCGGCCTGAGCGCATGCTCGCGGTCGTGCTGTACGTGATCGGCGCATTGTTGCTGCTGGCCGGCGGCGTCACGCTCGTGGTCGGCGGCGCACTGGTGGTGATCCTGCCGCAACTCATCATCGGCGGCTTGATCCTTGTTGTCGGCCTCGCGATCGAACGCTGGCGCTACAAACCGGTGCTCGACCGGCGCCCCGATCCGCGTTGGACCGACACCGGCGAGCGCTTCGTCGATCCGGCAACCGGCAAACTCACCGCGGTGTACTTCGATCCTGCCAATGGCGAGCGGCATTACCTCGCCGCGCGTGTAGAGAATCGCGAGCGTTGATGGCGGCGGGCGCACACGCGTGCGCGCATGTCGTGTGGGCAGATCGTCGCCGTCCGGATGCTCGTGTTCGCTCGGTGGCATCGATGTGGATGCGGCCGCAGGTGGCCAAAAGCTGACGCGTCACGACGTGGCGCGAAACGCAAACGCGCCACCCCCTTCGTACGAAGGGGGTCGATGCGAAGCATCGGGGGGATGTCGTGCAAACGAATGGACATCCCCCCGCGCCTGCGGCGCGACCGTCTTCCTCCGGACGGGGGTGGACGCCTTGCAGTGCGCGTGCGCGACTTGGCACAGGGATGGAGGTTGACCGTCGCCTATCGGTCGCATCGGGACAATCGCCGTTGAAGTCGTGTCGGCCGATTGGCTTGGTCTGCGATGATTTCTTTCGTCGGTGTACGTACTTCACGTATTCCAGAAGAAAACGCGTGCGACGAGCAAGGTCGATCTGGAACTCGCCCTCCAGCGCTACAGGTTGATTGGAGGTTGAATCATGCGCAAATCAAAATCCCGTGCCGATGAGCGGCGCCGGGTCAAGAGCAGCGGCAACGTCTTCCTCGACCTCGGCTTCGATCAAGCCGACGCCGAGGTCATGAAGCTGCGCACGCAAGTGATGATTCGCATGGAACAGCACATGAAGGCCAAGGGCTGGACGCAAACTGAGGCCGCCAGGCGGCTCGGCATCAAGCAACCCCGGGTTTCCCGTTTGATCAAGGGGAAGTCAGAAGACTTCAGTCTGGACATGCTGCTGAAGCTCGCCGCGCGCGCGGGCTTGCACCCCTCGGTGAAGTTGGCAGCCTGATCGGCAGCGTGGACGTCACATCGCCGGCGCCGATGACGGGCGTGGCCTCGGTGGAAG
>DZCM01000083.1 GCA_022730295.1 Rhodanobacter sp.
GCAGCCAGCTTGCGATCCGCAGCCATGTCGCGATCCACAGCAGCGCGTGAAGCGCGTTGTCTCAGGAGTCCTCGCGCAGGCTGGCGAGCGCGGTGCGGGTGAGAGCGAGCGCGGCATCGCGGTCAGCGGCGTTGGCAAGCTTTCGCACGATGTGGTCGCCGTGATCGGTGGCATCGAAGTGCACCGCCGCCTGCCGATTTCATTGACGTTCGACCACCGCGCCTGTACCGGCGGCGAAGCCGCGCGGTTCCTGAAGGCCATCCTCGACGACCTTGCGCTGCCGCAGTAGCTTCACGCTATTTGCAATTGTTGCTACGAACCGCCCCATTCGGGGCGGTTTGTGCGTTTGCGCAGCGATAAGAGGTGCGGCAGCACTCGCCGGTGAGCGGTTGCGGCCCGGCCGCATCGGGTTGATACACATACGGCAATGCCGTATGATGCATCCATGTACACCATCGCCGAGACGCCGGAGTTCAAGCATGACGTCGACGCAATCTGGGATGTCGAAGAGCGTCTGGCCTTTTGCGGGTGGCTTGCCGCCAACCCGGAAGCCGGCGATGTGATTCCTGACAGTGGCGGTTGCCGCAAGGTGCGTTGGGCGGCATCCGGCCGCGGCAAGCGTGGTGGCGCCAGGGTCATTTACTACAACCGGCTGGACGAAGGTCGTATCTGGCTGTTGGTGATCTACACGGAAGCGGTGCGCGGCACCATTCCGGCGCACATCTTGAGAGCCATCAAGGAGGCATTATGAAAACCATGACTGGCAAAGATCTCGGTGAAAAACTGCTGCGCTCCGTGCGGCAGATGCAGCGTGGCGAAGCGGCCCGTGCAACCCGGGTAAAGCCCAACGCCGCCGCCAAGGCGCGTGCCGACGTAGGACTGTCACAGGCTGAGTTTGCGGCACTTCTTGGCGTCTCGACCCGTACGCTGCAGGATTGGGAGCAGGGCCGGCGTGAGCCCACTGGCGCCGCGCGTACGTTGCTGCGGGTTGCATCGACCCATCCCCGGGTGCTGCGCGAATTGGCCGCTGCGGCCTGACTGGCGTTACAGCGATCCGTGCGGTCCGGGTGCCAGGCGGATTAGTAAGCGGCAGTGCCAACTTCTTCGAGGCGACCGGCGGTGCCATCAGCAGTGGGTGCCAGTGGCATATCCATTGCCTTCGCCAGGGCAGGGGCCAGTGACGCGGCGAAGGTCGCGGTGAAATGGTGATTGTCGCGAAACATCGCGCGACCGTCGATCACCGCGTGACATACACCGCCCGGGCAGTACGCGTGGGTCATATCCAGAACGTGTACGTTGTTGAAAGGCGCCGCGGCTTCTGTCAACCACCGGAACACGTCGTCGCTTGCCTGCGTATGCGCAGGCGCGCTACAGCCTGGAAGCCGGCTTTTGAGGGCCGTGTAGAGCCAACTTCTTGGCACGACGCAATCCGGTGACAGGCGGTCGCTATACGGTGTCGAACGCAACACAACGACCTGCTTTGCTGCGGACGCAAGCGCTTTGAACACGGCACGCGATCCATCGATCCATTGGGCGCGCGTGAAACCGTAGTCATACAGTGTGCTCGTGAGGACCACGTCGGGCTTGAGTGCGGCGATCCTGCGGAGGACGGCGCGCCGCCACTTGATGCAGTGGGTGTCGGTTCTGCGCAACATACGGTCGTACAGCGGCTCGGCGACGGATGGACACGATGATCTGGAGAACACGATCAGCCGCCAGCCGGGTCGATCGAACAAGCGCTGGTACGCCGGTACCCACTCGGTGCTCACGCTGTCGCCAAAACTGATGGCGAGGTGGCGCGCATGACGATCACCGAACTCGCAAGGTGTTACGACCGCAGGACGATTCCAATCGTCGCATCCCATCGCATAGACGATCGGTGCGTCTGACCGCCCGGGAAAGGTCAACGCGCTGTCTCTGACCTTGGTCGCGTGATGCCACAGCAGCCCTGCGCCACCGGCGCAGACAATGATGGCAAGCCCGGCCGCCACGGCTCTACCAGGTCGCGCGAGCAATCTGCGGTTGTGCCGGATCGGAGTCTCAAAAAACCGGTAGGACGCCGCCGCGAGAAGCAACGAAACGATCACGACCAGCAGCCGGTTCCACCCGTTTTGCGTATCGACCAATTGCGCGCCGATCAGCAGAATGGGCCAGTGCCACAGGTACCACGAGTAGGAAACCCGGCCAAGCGATTGCATCGGGCGCGTTGCCAGCCAGCGGTTGGCGCTGTACCAACTGCCTTGCGCGCCGACGCCCGCCACCACCAGCGCTGCACCACCCGTCGGCACCAGTGCCCACCAGCCAGGATACGGTACATTTCCGTCAATCAGCAGCGCCGCCGCCACGATTGATGCAAGCCCCACCCAACCCGCGACGATCGGCCACGCCTTGCCCGGCGTTGGTGTGCCGACGCGGAAGTGTGGCGTACCCACTACCAGAAACACCAATCCGCCCAGCGCAAACTGCCAGGCGCGGGCAGGCATCAGGTAGAACGCGAACCGCGGCGCCTGCCGTGTCCAGTACAGCGACAATGCGAACGCCAGAATGAACACCGCGCCGAACACCCATTTCAGGCGAGCCAGCGTTGGCTGCCGCTTTGTGCCGTGCCATGCGCCCATCGCTACGACAGCCAACAGCGGCCACACGAGGTAGAACTGTTCCTCGACGCCCAATGACCATGTATGCAAAAACAGGATCGACTTCGCCGTTGGCCCGAAGTAGTCCAGATGCATGAAGGCGAAATAGACGTTGCTCAGCCACACGCCAGCGCTGGTCGCGGCCCACGCCTGTGTTGGCTGGTCCCATGGCGGCATCAAGAGTCGGCACAGTACGCAGGTAACAAGCAACATCAACAACATCGCCGGCATCAGCCGACGCAGGCGCCGCGCGTAGAAGTTGGCGAAGTCAAGCCGCCCGTTCGTCTGGATCTCCTGCACCAGCAATCCGGTGATGAGATACCCCGACAGGACAAAGAACACATCGACACCCACAAACCCGCCGGCTAGCCACGTCACGTTCGCGTGACAGGCAACCACCAGCAGAATTGCAACCGCGCGCAGGCCCTCTACATCGCCTCTATAGCCGAGCCGGTAGTCACCCCCCCCTGCTGTTTGTCACGTGCTTCCCCTTCGAACTATGACTACGCAAACTCCAGTTTAGCCACATTCAAACGTACCGCATCTTACGCGACACAGCCTTTTGTGGCGCTGTGACGGTGTAAGCGAACGCCCGGGTTACTGTGCCGTGAACCGTGTTGATGTTTGCCTCAAGAGTCCTCGCGCAGGCTGGCCAGCGCGGTGCGGGTGAGAGCGAGCGCGGCATCGCGGTCAGCGGCGTCGGCAAACGTGATGCTTTCGGCGAGGGTTGCGTGATCGTGGGTGAAGCCGAAGCGTGCGGCGTCCAGCACCACCAGTGACATGCTGGCGGCGTCCGCCGAGAGCGCACGCGACGCCTGTCCGGCACTGCGGGGGTCGGCGAAAGCGCGCGACAGCAGCAACTCTTCGCCGTCGGGGCCGAGCAGCCGGAAACGGAATCCGGATTCATCCCGGAATGACACGATGCGCGCGCACTTGTCGGCTTTCTTCCCGGCCTTGGTTGTGTCTGCGGGTACGGCCAGCGAGCCAAGCCCCACCGCGCGTCGCATGATCTCGATGCGTGGTCCTGCGATCGCGCGCGCCTTCTTCGCGCCTGCGTGCAGTGCGTCTTCGATGTCGCCGGGACGTGCCAGCAGCGCGTCGTAGCGCTCCCGCAATGGCGCGAGTTCCGCCTCGATGCGCTCGCACAGTTTCTGCTTGGCATCGCCCCAGCCCATGCCGGATTCGAGTGCGTTGCGAAACACCGAACTTTCGGCGTCACCCGCGAACGCACGGTAGATGGCGAACAGGCTGGATGAATCCGGATCCTTGGGTTCGCCCGGCGCGCGCGAATCGGTGACGATCTTCGCGATCGCGTCACGCATGGCCTTGGGCCCGCCTTCGAACAGCGGGATGGTGTTGTCGTAGCTTTTCGACATCTTGCGGCCGTCGAGGCCGGGCAGGGTGGCGACGGATTCCTCGATCGCGGGTTCGGGCAGCACGAACGGATCGTGCTTGCCGCCGGCAGCGCGCCACGCCTTGCCGTAAATGTGATTGAAGCGCTGGCCGACGTCGCGCGCCATCTCGATGTGTTGCACCTGGTCGCGCCCGACCGGCACCTTGTTGGCATTGAACAAGAGGATGTCGGCCGCCATCAGCACCGGGTACATGTACAGGCCGGCAGTGATCGCGGTGTCCGGGTCCTCGCCCTTGGCGGTGTTCTGGTCGACCGCGGCCTTGTACGCGTGGGCGCGGTTGAGCAGGCCTTTTGCAGTCACGCAGGTGAGGATCCAGGTCAGCTCGGGAATTTCGGGGATGTCCGATTGCTGGTACAGCGTCACCCGCTCGGGATCGAGTCCGCAGGCCAGCCAGGTGGCCGCGATTTCAAGGCGCGAGCGCGCGATGCGCGCCGGGTCATCGCACTTGATCAGGGCGTGGTAATCGGCGAGGAAAAAGAAGCTGTCGGTGTCTGCGTGTCGGCTGGCCGCGATCGCTGGCCGGATCGCGCCGACGTAATTGCCGAGGTGCGGCGTGCCGGAGGTGGTGATGCCGGTGAGAATGCGCTGGGTCATGACTGCACAAGTTGGCGAAGCAAGAGCGCAAGTTTAGGTCAACCGCTTGGGCCTGTCCTGCGCCGGCAGGGTGCTTCATTTAGTCCACTTGCGGTGTGCGTGGATCGACATCACCACGCCGAAACCAACCAGCAGGGTAATCGCCGAGGTGCCGCCGTAGCTGACCAGTGGCAGCGGCACGCCGACCACCGGCAGCAGGCCGGTAATCATGCCGCCATTCACGATCACGTACACCGAGAAGGCCAGCGCCAGCGCTCCCGCCACCAGTCGCGAATAGGTATCGCGCGCGTTGCTGGCGATCCACAGGCAACGCCCGATGATGAAGACGTACACAGCCAACAGCACCAGCACGCCGAGCAATCCGAACTCCTCGCCGAGCACCGCGAAGATGAAATCGGTAGTGTGTTCCGGCAGGAATTCCAGCTTCGACTGCGTGCCCTGGTTGAAGCCCTTGCCGAGCACGCCGCCGGAACCGACCGCGATCATCGACTGGATGATGTGCCAGCCGCTGCCGAGCGGATTGCTCTCCGGGTGCATGAAAGTCAGCACGCGCTGGCGCTGGTAAGCGTGGAAGAAGTGCCAGATCACTGGCGCGGACGCAGCCAGCCCCGCGGCCATTGCGCCGATCTTCCACCACGGCAGGCCCGCGAGGAACAGCACGAACACGCCCGAGGCCGCCACCAGGATCGCGGTGCCGAGGTCGGGCTGCTTCACGATCAGCCATGTTGGTACCGCGATCAGCAGCGCGACCGCGGCGATGTCGCGCCAGCGCGGGGGCAGCGGGCGCGGGTGCAGGTACCACGCCACCATCATCGGCATCGCGAGCTTCATCAGTTCGGACGGCTGGAAGCGGATCACGCCGATGTCCAACCAGCGGTTTGCGCCCGCGCCTTCGCCCAGCAATTTGACGATGACGAGCAACAGCACGCCGAACACATAGAACCAGGGTGTCCATGCGCGCAACAGGCTTGGCGGGATGCGCGAGATCGCGACCAGCAAGGTGGCTCCGATCCCGAAGCGCACTGCTTGTCCGACGACCGTGCCGGTGTCGAGGCCGCTGGCGCTGTACAGCACGGTGAGCCCGATCAACGCGAGCACCGTCAGGGCAATCAGCAGCGGCAGGTCGAGTCGCTGGCGCGACAGGATGCGCCGCCCGATGCGCAGCGCGCGGCCCTTGAAGCTGGCGGCGACGGTGTTCATGGCGTGGTGCTTGCTGCAGGTTGGGCGGAGGTGGGTGCAGTCGCCGTGACGGTGACCGGCGGGCGCTCCGACGGCGGCGTGTCGGCCAGCCACTGGTCGAACATCTTGCGCGCGATCGGCGCCGCCGCGCTGCCGCCCCAGGCGCCATGTTCCAGCACCACCGCGATCGCGATTTGCGGGTGTTGCGCAGGGGCGTATGCCATGAACCAAGCACGGTGCCGTGAGGCGAGATAGGCCAGGTTCTTGTCGGTGTTGTAGGCGTTGGTGGTGCGCGAATAGCGTTCCGCGGTGCCGGTCTTGCCCGCGATCAGGTAGGGAAAGCCGTCGCCGATTGCAGCCTTGTAGGCGGTGCCGAGCGGGTCGTATACCACGCCGAGCATGCCTTGGCGCACCGCCGCCAGATCGGCGGGGTCATGGGTGATCTGCACCGCCGGCGGCTGCGCGAATGGAGTCTTCGGCGCATCGAGCCCCGCGCTGGTCGCGGCCAGCAAGTGCGGCACGTGGGCCGAGCCGCCGTCGGCGAGGGTCGCGAGCGCATGCGCGAGCTGCAGCGGCGTCACCAACCAGTAGCCCTGGCCGATGCCCGAGATCACCGTTTCGCCCGGATACCACGGCCGGTTGAAGGTCTTGCGCTTCCATTCGGGCGAGGGCAGCACGCCGCCGGTTTCGCCGGGGAGGTCGATGCCGGTCGGGCTGCCAAATCCGAATTTGGCCATCCAGGCGTCCAGCCGCCCAATGCCCATTTGCAGCGCCAGCGAATAAAAGTACGTGTTCACCGACTGCGTGATGGCCTGCATCAGGTCGACCACGCCCGCGCCATGGCGCGTGTCGTCACGGTAGCCACGCGAGGAGCCGGGGATGTAAAACACCCCCGTCGAGAGCACGGTGTCGGTGGGTTTGCGCAGGCCCAGCTCAAGGCCGCCGAGTCCAAGGAAGGGCTTGACCGTCGAACCGGGCGGGTAGCCGCCGCGCATCGCACGGTCGAGCAGCGGTTTTTCGGGATCGTCCAGCAGCGCCGAGTAATCGACCTGGCTGATGCCATTGACGAACAGGTTGGGATCGAAACTCGGTACCGTCACCATCGCCAGCACGTCGCCGTTGCGCGGGTCGATCGCTACGGCGGCGCCTGGCTGGCCAGCGAACGCGGTGATGGTGGCTTTCTGCATGCGCGCGTCGATGGTCAAGTACAAATTCGTGCCGGGCTTGGCCGGCACCCGCTGCAGCACGCGCAACGGGCGCTGGTCGGCATTCACTTCCACCAATTCGTAGCCGGGCGTGCCGTGCAGCAGGCTCTCGTATTGCTTTTCCAGCCCGATCTTGCCGATGTGGGTGGTGCCGGCGTAACGGACCGGATCAAGTTTTGCCTGCTCTTTCTCGTCGATGCGTCCCACGTAGCCGATGACATGCGCGAACTCCGCACCGTACGGGTAATTGCGCGTGAGATAGGTATCGATGCTGACCCCCGGGAATTGCCACTGGTTGATGGCGAAGCGGTCGCGCTCGGTTTCGGTGAGATGGAATCGCAACGGCACCTGATCGAAGCGGCGGTGCTGCCGGAGGCTTTGCTTGAAGCGCTCGATGTCGTCCGGCGACAGCGGCACCACCTCGGCGAGCCGTTGCAGCATCGCATCCATGTGCTTGACCTGGTCCGGCACCACGTCGAGCCGGAACGCGGGCACGTTGTCGGCCAGCAAGCGTCCTTCGCGGTCGTAGATCAAGCCGCGGGGTGGCGGCAGGTGATCCAGCTTCACCCGGTTGGCCTTGGCACGGACCGAATATTCGCTGTGCTCGAAAACCTGCAGGTACACGAAGCGGCCGGCCACCACCAGCACCAGCGCGAACATGATCGCGAAACCCGCCAGCGCACGGCGGCCGAAGCGGACGCGCTTGGCTTGTTCGTCCGGAAGCGTGCCGCGGCCGTTCATGCGCTGCGCGCGGCCTTGCCGCGCAGGCGGGTATTGACGTCGTCCAGCAGCAGGAACACGAACGGCCAGATGACGGCACCCGCCGCGGGTGCCAGCCATGACAGCGCGGGCAGCGGCGAGTCACCGGCAAACGCCCGGATCAGCGCCTGCAGGACATGGTTGTTGAGCAACAGCAGCCACACCGCCGAGGCCTGTTGCCACATCGGGAAGAACCGGATGCGCGAGCGGTAGCGCAGCACGATGAAGGTCAACACCGCCAGCCGCAGCGCCTGATCGCCGAGCAGGGCACCGTTCAGGAGATCGGCGACGATACCAATCAGGAAGGCGAGGCCGATGCTCACGTGGTCGGTGGATTCCAGCGACCAGTAGATGAGTACCAGCGCGGGCCAGTACGGCTTCAGCGGCATGATCGGTGCCGGCAGCGGCATCAGCGTCAACAGCAAGGCCAGCACGATGCTTGCACCAAAGGCCCAGGCTTGCGTGCGGATGCGGTTCACGGCACTGCTCCGGCGGACTTGCTGGTTGCAGGCGCCGCCTTGGTCGCGGCGGGCGCCAGGGCATCCGGTGGTCCCACTTGCGGCGCGGGTGCGGGTGGGCCGACCGGCTCGGGCAGGTCGTGCAACAACAATACTTCGCCGCTGTGATCGAGCTGGGCCGCCGGCCTCACCAACGCCTGCTGGAACAAGCCCGAAGGTCCGCGTTCGACCGCGGTGACCGTGCCGACCGGGAAGCCGGCCGGGAAGCGCCCGCCGAGGCCGGAGGTGACCAGTTTGTCACCCGGCTTCACGTCGGCCGACAACGGCAGGTTGGGCACCAACAGCTGCGCGGAATTGCCGGTGCCGTGGGCAATGCCGCGCAGGCCGGTACGATCCAGCATCACCGGCACCGCGTGCGCGGGATCGATGATCAACATCGCGACCGACGCATGCGGCATCGTTTCGATGACCTGGCCCATCACGCCGTGCGCGTCGATCACGACTTGTCCGACGCGCACGCCTTCATTGGCGCCGATGTTGAGCATCACGCGATCGTGGTTGGGATCGAGCTGGACGTTGATCAGGTGCGCCAGTTGCGCATGCATGTCGAGCTGGCGCTGCGTGTCCAGCAGTTGCTTCAGGCGGGTGTTCTGCTGGCTGACGGCCTGCATCCGGTTCAGGCGGGCTTCGGACAGCAGCAGCGCTTCGCGCAGGGCGCGGTTGTCGTCGACCAGCTGGGTGTGCGAGGTGAACGCGGTCTTGGCATCGTGGATCCAGTCAGCCGGCGCCGCCGCCAGCTTGTAAATCGGGACGATCGCCGCCGCCGTCGCATAGCGCACGCGTTGCAGCCAGCCATTGCGATGGTCCAGCACCATCAGCACCGCGGCCAGCGCAAGATAGACGATCAGACGCAGCGTGCCCGCGGGGGCGTCCGCGAAGATCGGGGTGGATGCCTTTTGCGGAAGCGCCATGGCCGGAGAGGGAGTCGCGGCTGCGCCGCCTGCAAAGGGGTAAAGGGTGAAGTCGTCTGCTTCGCAGACTGTAAAGATAAACACTGGGGAACGATACCCCACTCTTTACCGTTTACTCCTTGCGGCGAGCGGCAGCGAGCGACTTACTCCGAAGCGAAGAAGTCGCTGCCATGCATGTCGATCAACTCCAACGCCCGCCCACCGCCACGCGCGACACAGGTAAGCGGATCGTCCGCCACCGATACGTACAGCCCGGTTTCCTCGGAAATCAGCTTGTCGATGTCGCGCAGCAGCGCGCCGCCGCCGGTCAGCACGATGCCGCGTTCGTGCACGTCCGAGCACAATTCCGGCGGGGTTTGTTCCAGCGCCGACTTCACCGCCGCGACGATACCGTGCAGCGGCTCGCGCAGGGCTTCCAGCACGTCGTTGGAATTGATGGTGAACATGCGCGGCACGCCTTCGGCGAGGTTGCGGCCGGAGACTTCGATTTCGCGCACTTCCTTTTGCGGGTAGGCGCAACCGATTTCGATCTTGATGCGTTCGGCGGTGGGGTCGCCGATCAGGGTGCCGTTGCTGCGGCGCACGTAGTTGATGATGGCTTCGTCGAACTTGTCGCCGCCGATGCGCACTGATTGCGAGTACACGATGCCGTTCAGGGACATCACCGCGACCTCGGAGGTGCCGCCGCCGATGTCCAGCACCATCGAACCGCGCGCCTCGTGCACCGGGATGCCGGCGCCGATCGCCGCGGCCATCGGTTCTTCGATCAGGAATACATCGCGCGCCCCGGCGCCTTCGGCCGACTCCTTGATCGCGCGGCGCTCGACCTGGGTCGACCCGCATGGCACGCACACCAGCACGCGCGGACTCGGACGCAGGAAGCGGGACTTGTGCACCTTCCGGATGAAATGCTGCAGCATCGCCTCGGTCATGGTGAAGTCGGCGATCACGCCGTCCTTCATC
>DZCM01000013.1 GCA_022730295.1 Rhodanobacter sp.
AGAGGCTTTCGATGTCGCTGTCGCGGCTGACGTCGCAGGGCAGCACGATGTCGGAACCAAGCTGGGTGGCGGCTTCATCGACGCGGCTGCGCAGTTTGTCATCAACATAGGTGAAGGCGAGTTCGGCGCCTTCGCGGTGCATGGCCTGCGCGATGCCCCACGCGATCGAGCGGTTGCTGAGAATGCCGGTGACGAGTGCGCGCTTGCCTTCGAGGAAACCCATGTACGCATTGCTCCGTATCGGAATCTGAGAGTTGCCCATTGTAAGCGGCTTTTGTGGAAAGCCGGAGCAGGGATGTCCGCTACGGTGCTGACGACGCGCGAACGTTGCGGGCCGCACAGTCGGCCGGTGGCACGGCGATCAAGGGTGAGCGTACGACACGCCTCAGCCTTGCACGCGCAACTCTTCCCCAGGGCGGATGTCGTTGCCGTCGAGGTGGTTCCAGCGTTTCAGGTCCTTGACGCTGACGTGGTAGCGGTGGGCGATCGACCACAGGGTGTCGCCAGGACCGACGCGATGGTGGCTTGCAGGAGCTGCCGCCGGTGATGGTGTTGCGTCGCTGTCGGGCGGCGGCTCTAGCGGCAGCGGCAACGCGTTGCGTGAGGTGGGGCCGGTCTCGGGTGCCGTCACCTGTGCCACCGATTCGGAGGACTGGACGGTCAATGCTGCCAGCAACGACTGCGCAGCCGTTGCAGGTAGCAGCAGGCGGCGCGGACTGCCGGCCGGAAGCGTGCGGCCGAGGTACCCCGGGTTCAGTGCACGCAGGCTGGTTTCCGGGATCTCCGCCATGTCGGCGGCATCGGCGATGCGCGTTCCGGGCGGCAGCTGCACGCTCACGAGTTCGCTGTTGTGCGCGGGGTCCGGCAGGGTTACGTGGAATCGTGCCGGGTCCTTGATGATGCAGGACAGCGCCATGAGCTTGGCCAGGTGCTGACGTGCGCCGGCGCTGACCGGAATATCGGGGATGGGTCCCGTGCCCAGGTCCGGGTGGTGGCGCAGTGCCTGCATCGCCGCATACGGTCCGGCGTTGTAGGCCATGTCGACGATGCGCCAATCTTTGAAGTGCTGGTGCAGATTGGTCAGCATCGAGATCGCCGCTGCGGTCGAGGCGACAGGATCGCGGCGCCCATCGTAATGGCGCGTCATTTGTACGCCGAGCAGGCGGGCGGTACGGGGCATCAGTTGCCACATGCCCCCTGCGTCGCCGCGGTGGCTGCGTGCGGCGGGGTCGTAGCTGCTCTCCAGCATCGGCAGCATCACGAATTCATCGGGGATTCCAGCCACATGCAGCTGTTTTTGCACGTAAATCATCAAGGGAATTGATTGTTGCAACAGACGTTCGAACGCCTGCGGGTGGCCAGTGAACAGGGTCGCCTTGGCGTTGATCAAGGGCGCATCCGCGCAGTCGTGCATGACGAAACCCGCAGTCATGCTTGACCATAGGTCCGGTCGGGCTGGCGCGCTCGGCGGGCGTGCCGGCGCAACCGGAGCCACGTTGGGCAGCGCGATCACCTCGGCTGGGCGCGGCAGGTGTTTGGCAGGCTGTACCGCGCAAGCGCCAAGCGCGGCACCGAGCACGAGCACGAGGCCGAGGCGCACTCCGGTCGCGTGCTGGACACTCATGCGCGGAAGTTGTCCTTCGCCGTGCGCAGGGCCGCAAAGCGATCTTCGCGGCGGCTGCGGTTGGCTTGCGCGGACCAGGGGATCTGCGCATCCGGAATGGCGTCGACCCGCAGGAAGGGGTTGGCCGCGCATTCGTCGGCAAGCCGCGCGGGGAGCGTGGGTTCGCCACGCGCGCGCTGCGCACGCGCGTGGGCGGTGCGTGTCAGCAGGGCGGCGTTGTCCGGCTCCACCGTCAGTGCGAACGTGGCGTTCGCCAGCGTGTATTCGTGGCCGCAGCAAACCTGGGTGTTGCCCGGTAGTGCCGCCAGCCGGTCCAGCGAGGCCAGCATCTGGGCGGGCGTGCCTTCGAACAGCCGGCCGCAGCCAAGGCTGAACAGGGTGTCGCCGCAAAACAGCAGCCCCTCGCCGTAATAGGCGATGTGGCTGCGCGTGTGGCCGTGCACCTCAAGCACCTCGAAGCGCGCGACGGGCGAATCGATCTGCGCGGCGTCGCCGTGCGCCACGCGCCGGTGGGCGAGGGGAATGCGCTCGTCGTGCGGTGCGAAGATCGTGGCGCCGGGAAATTGGCTGGCGAGTTCAGCGACGCCGCCAATGTGGTCGGCGTGATGGTGGGTCAACAGCAGCGCGGAGAGCGTGAGGCCATCTCGCTCCAGCGCATCCAGCACCGGCTGTGCAGCGCCCGGGTCGACCACCAGTGCCGTGCGGGCACCGGTGTCGGCGAGCATCCAGATGTAGTTGTCGTGGAATGCTGGCAGGGCGCGCAGGGACGGCATCGCAGGTCGGTTCGCCCAAAAAGGGAAAACCTTATCAGCGAGCCGCATGGCGGTTCGTTAGCCTTGGGTTAAATCGGGCCAGTGCTTATCGCTGGTTGGGGATTCAGTCACAATGTGCGCTTGTCCGGCTTGCGATGACAACCTGCGAACGTGTCCAACCCGAATCCCATCCCCCCGGCCGATGCAGCCGCACGTGCCCGTGCCGCCTTGCGACAGGACGCGGCAGCCGCGTGCGCGGCGAGCCTCGGGCGTGTCGCGGGTACGCACGCATTGTTGCTGGACGAAGCAGGCGCAACAGCACCGGTCTTGCCGGGCGTCGCGCGCTGGACGGTGCTGCATCCAGAGCCCGGTGGTACGGGTTGGCAGGGTCCCGTGCGCGCCGAGTCCGACGCCTTGCCGTTCGGTGATGATTCGTTCTGCGCGGTACTGGTGCGGTTTGCTGGCGCAGTGGGCGGCGTCCCGGAAGTGATCGCCGGTGAGCTGTCGCGCGTGCTTGCGCCGCACGGCGTGTTGCTGGTCGTCGACATGCACACCGGTTCGTTGTGGCCGGGCGACGGCACGTCGCCACGGCGTTGGGAATGTGCATTGCGCGCTGCCGATCTGGATGTCGCAGCGGCCGTGCGTTGCGGATCGCCCTGGCCACGCGGACGTGGTGCGGAGGGTTTGCCGCGTTGGCTGGTGCACGGACTGGGCGGCGCCTACGTGATCGAGGCGCACCGGCGCAGTTCGGCCGTGATCCCGCTGCGCAAGGCCGCGGTGCGGCGGCGCAAGCTGGATCACGGTGCATTCGTACCCGGCGCGCGGCGGCAATCCGCATGATGGCACCGGACGCGGTCGAAATTTTCACGGATGGCGCGTGCCTCGGCAATCCTGGGCCGGGTGGCTGGGCCGCGCTGCTGCGTTGGCGCGGCATCGACAAGTTGCTGTCTGGCGGCGAGCAAGCCACCACCAACAATCGGATGGAATTGATGGCGGCGATCATGGCACTGGAGTCGCTGAAGCGCGATTGCGAGGTGCACCTGACCACCGACTCGCAGTATGTTCGCCAAGGTATCGAGCAATGGGTGGCGAAGTGGCGCGCCAATGGCTGGCGCACCGCGGACAAGCAGCCCGTGAAGAATCAGGATTTGTGGCAGCGCCTGGCCGCGGCGGCGGAGCGGCATCGGGTGCGCTGGGCGTGGGTCAAGGGGCATTCCGGGCATCCGGAGAACGCACGGGTCGACAGCGCCGCGCGCGCCGCGGCCGTTGCGCTGCAAGGAGCGAATTGATGTTGCGCAAGGTGGTGCTGGATACCGAAACCACGGGTCTCGAAGCCGCGCGGGGACATCGCGTCATCGAAATCGGTTGTGTCGAAATCATTGACCGCCAGCCCAGCGGGCGCACGTTCCAGCGCTATCTCAATCCCGGGCGCGCGAACGACGCCGGTGCCGTGGCGGTGCACGGCATCACCGATGAATTTCTGCGCGACAAGCCGCGTTTTGCGGAGGTTGCAGAGGAGTTCGTGGCCTTCATCGACGGCGCGGAGTTGTTGATCCACAACGCCACGTTCGACGTGACCTTCCTCGATGCCGAACTGCAACTGGCGGATACGCGCTACGGTTGCATGCGCGAGCATGCCGTCGTCGTCGACACGCTGGCACTGGCGCGCGAGAAATACCCGGGCCAGAAAAACACGCTGGATGCCTTGTGCAAGCGGCTCGCCATCGACAACAGCCACCGCGAGGTGCATGGCGCGCTGCTCGATGCGCACCTGTTGGCCGAAGTCTGGCTGGCGATGACGGCCGGACAGGGCGCCTTGTCGTTGGGGAGCAATGGCGCTGCGGGGCCGCACGCGCAGACTGCGAGCGGCATCGCGCCAACCGGCCTGCCGCGCCCACGGGTGCAGCGGGCCTCTGCCGCCGAAGTCGCGGCCCACGACGCCCGCCTCGCAGCGCTCGCCAAGGCTTGCGGGGGCGCCAGCCTGTGGCGCAAATCTGCGTCCGAAAGTTGATTCCGCGTCAGGCGACCCGCAGCAGCAACACGCTGATGTTGTCGCGACCGCCCGCCGCCAGCGCCGCCAGCACAAGGTGGTCAACGCATTCCTGCGCAGCCAGGCCGGTGCGTGCGAGCAAGCCCGCGATCGCGGATTCGCCAATGGCTTCGATCAAGCTGCCGCTGCACATCAGGAACTGCATCCCGCGCTCCACCGCGCCAGTCACCGGCTCGGTGCAAAGCTTGTCGGACGGCGTGATGCCGAGCGCCTGGGTCGCGCGGTTGCGCCGGGATGGTGGCGCGTCAACGCCGCCGGCGCCGGTACATGGCGGTTCGCCATCGTCGATGTGCAGCCATTGCGTCTGATGCCAAAGCAGGATCCGGCTGTCGCCAACGCAATGCGTACGGAATCCGGTGTTGTCGAGTTGCAGCACCGCGAGCGTGGTGCCCATCGGCGGCAGGCCGGTCGCTTGCCGAGCCTGCCCGGCGATGACCTTGCCCACCGCGCGGATCGCAGCCTCGAGATCGTGCCCGGCGCGCGCGGCGTCCACCAGCGCGTCGCGGGCGATGGCTGCTGCGGCCTCACCACGGCCGTGTCCGCCCATGCCGTCAGCGATCAGGAACAAACCGGCATCGGCATCCGCCCAATAGGTGTCTTGGTTGTGCTCACGCCGCAAACCGGCGTGGCTGGCGTGCCCGAATTCGATCATGGGGAATGGGGATGGCCCGGATACGTCGGCGCGGGCACCGGCGGTGGCGGCAGGCTCAAGCCTGGTTGCCGTCCGTGCCGTCGGACGAGGCAAACACTTTCAGTTCGCGCATCAGGCGCAACAGCAGGCGGTGCAACTCGTCGCTGTCGGCAGCCGCGCGGTCGCGTTGGGTCTCGTGGTAGACCAGAGCGAGCCACAGGGCGATACCGCGCATGCGCACTTGCACGTTCTCGGAGCGACTCCGATCAAAGCCGACGTCCAGTCCACTGGTGGTGACTTCGCCTTCGGTCTGCGCACCATAGGTAGCCACGTCCGCCTGCTCGACGCTCGCGCATTCGCGTTGGATCAGTTCCGCCAACTGTGTGCGGTAGGAGCGGGGAAGCTCAAGGCTGTGCTGTTCGATTTCGCCGAACTGCCGGCGCAAGCGTGCCGTCCGGCTCATGTTCGTTACGCGCGAGACGAAACGCCTGAGGTAATGGGCTTCCCCCGATTTCTGTCGCTGCATGATCAACGGCAAAGTCCTCACATTTCCTCGCCTGTCCCCCTCGCGTCTCCCGATTGTGCCCTGAATCCGCAGCGTTCACAATCAACAACATCCCAGTTTCTGACCGACGCGCACAGTTCGTTCAGGAACGAGTGATGGATCGAGGCTCCCGGCCGGGAACAGCACGATCACCGTGGAGCCCATCTCGAAACGCCCCATTTCCGCGCCCTGGGCCAGCTTGATGCGCCGGTCGCGCCAGTCGCGGCGGCGGATCGTGCGCGCGTACGGCGGGATTTCGGGACCGCTCCACACCGTCGTGACGCCCGAAACCAGCATCGCACCCACCATCGCGAGCACGAACGGGCCGTGTTCGTCCTGGAAGTGGCACACCAGCCGCTCGTTGCGGGCGAACAGGCGCGGAATTTCCGCGACCGGTGTGGGGGCGACGCTGAACAGGCGTCCCGGCACGTGCACGGTTTCAATGAGCTCCCCGGCCAGCGGCATGTGCACGCGGTGGTAATCGCGCGGTGACAGGTAAAGGGTGGCGAAAATCCCATCCCGATAAGTCGCCGCAGCCGCTTCGTCGGCCAGCAGTTCGGCAACGGAATAGGTGCGACCCTTGGCCTGCACGATCCGGCCCTCGGTGATTCGCCCGGCCTGGCTGACGCGTCCGTCGGCCGGGCAGGTGATGGCTCCGGCAGCGCCGTCCAGTGGCCGCGCGCCTGCGTGCAACGCGCGGGTGAAGAAGGCATTGAAGCTCGGATAGGCGTGCGGATCCGGTTGCGCAGCTTCGCTCATGTCGACTCGGTACGCGCGAACTATGCGTCGGATCAGGAAATCCTTCCACGGGCGCCATGTCCAACGCGTGGCGGCACGCACGATGCGGCTCAAGGTCTTCTGGGGGACGATGTTCTGGACAAGCATGGAAACGTGCATCGCCAAAGTGTAATTGACGAGGGGCGGCTGGCCGCGCTCTTCTATACTGAGCGGTCCGACGGGAGGCATTGCATGCAGGATCTCGCCACCATCATCGACCTGATCCGCTATGCGGCGAGCCGCTTCAATGCGGCCGGCCTCACTTTCGGCCACAGCCATGACAACGCGATCGACGAGGCGAGTCATCTGCTCTTGTCGAGCCTGCACTTGCCGCCTGACCTGCCGCCTGCCTACGGCAGCGCGCGGCTGACGGCCGACGAGAAGGCCGCAGTGCTGGCGCTGGTCGAGCGCCGCATCCAGACGCGCGAACCGGTGGCCTATCTGGTCGGCGAAGCCTGGTTCGCGGGCATGCCGTTCAAGTCGGATCCGCGCGCGCTGGTGCCGCGCTCGCCGATCGCCGAATTGATCGAGGACGGGTTCTCGCCGTGGCTGGATGGGCGCGAGGTCGAACGCGCACTCGACTTGTGCACCGGCTCGGGCTGCATCGGTATCGCCATGGCCGCGTACAACCCGCATTGGCAGGTCGACATCGCCGACATCAGCAACGACGCGCTGGCGCTGGCGGGCGAAAACATCCAGCGGCATCAGTTGGGTGCGCAGGTGCGCGCGCTGCGCTCGGACCTGTTCAGCGGGCTGGCGGGTGAACGCTATGACCTGATCGTCTCCAATCCGCCCTACGTCACCGATGCCGAATACGCCGCCTTGCCGGGTGAATACGCGCACGAGCCGAAATTGGGCCTGACCGCCGGCAGCGACGGCCTCGACCTTGCGTTGCGCATCCTGCGCGATGCGCCGGAGCACCTGAACGAGAATGGCTTGCTGATCGTCGAGGTCGGCGAATCCGAACGTGCGCTGGTTGCATTGTTGCCGGAGGTGCCCTTCGTGTGGATCGAGTTCAAGGTTGGCCAGATGGGGATATTCGCGTTGGAGCGCGGCGATCTCATTGAGCATGCCGCGGACATTCGTGCGGCGATGGCAAATCGCCCGCGGCACTGAACCATGCAAATCGTCACTGCGCGGCTGCGAATCGACGACCTGCGGCCGGAGGATGCGTCGGCGCTGTTTGCGTACCGCAGTGATCCCGAAGTCGCCCGCTACCAGGGCTGGAAGCCGTCAGCGCTCGCCGACGCCGAGCGTTTCATCGAGGCACAAAAACATGTGGCACCGGATACGCTGGGCGCCTGGTGGCAGCGCGCCATCCGGTTGCGCGACAGCGGAGATTTGATCGGCGATCTCGGCCTGCACTTCGTGGATGCCGATACCGTGGAACTCGGCATCAGCCTGGTGCCTGCTCAGCAGCACCATGGTTACGCTCGCGACGTGCTGGAACTGGCTCTGGACTTCGTGTTTGGCGGCTTGCGCAAGCATCGCGTGATCGCCTCGGCCGATCCACGCAATACCGCATGCGTGCGTTTGCTCGAAGGCGTTGGCCTGCGCCGCGAAGCGCACTTCCGCGAAAGCCTGCGCGACGGCGAAGGCTGGGCCGACGACATGCTGTTCGCGATGCTGGAAAAAGAATGGCTCGTCCCAGCGGACACCGAAGACCGGTAAGCTGGCGCGGTTCACCCCATCAGGTTGCGTATCGTGGCGTCCAACACCTTCGGCAAGCTGTTCAGCGTCACCACTTTCGGCGAATCGCACGGGCCGGCGATCGGTTGCGTGATCGATGGTTGCCCGCCCGGCATCGCCATCGCGCCAGAGGATTTCGTGCACGATCTTGCGCGCCGCGCCACCGGAAAATCGCGCTATACCTCGCAGCGGCACGAGGCTGACGAGGTTGAAATGCTTTCAGGTGTCTACCAAGGCACGACAACGGGAACCCCTATCGCGCTGCTGATCCGCAACACCGACGCGCGTTCGAAGGACTACGCGTCGGTCGTGGATACCTTCCGCCCGGGACACGCCGACTATACCTACTGGCAGAAATACGGGATCCGCGATCCACGCGGCGGCGGGCGCGCCTCGGCGCGCGAAACCGCGATGCGGGTTGCCGCGGCGGTGCTTGCGAAGAAGTGGCTGCAACAGCGGTTCGGCGTCGCGGTGCACGGTTGGTTGGCGCAAATGCACGACATCGTGCCCGATTTGCCGGCCGGCGCCGAAATCGACTTCGGTGTAGTGGAGTCCAACCCCTTCTTCTGGCCGGTCGCCGCCGAAGTGCCCGAGCTGGAGGCCCGCATCAATGCCCTGCGCAAGGCCGGCGATTCCTGCGGCGCGCGTGTCAACGTGGTTGCATGCGGGGTGCCGCCCGGCTGGGGTGAGCCGGTCTACGGCAAGCTGGATGGTGAGTTGGCGGCCGCGCTGATGTCGATCAATGCCGTGAAGGGGGTCGAGATCGGGGCCGGCTTCGGCTGTGTCGCCCAGCACGGCGCGCAGCATCGCGATGAAATGCATTTGGACGGCTTTACGTCCAACTATGCCGGCGGTATCCTTGGCGGAATTTCCAGCGGCCAGGATATCCTCGCCTCGATCGCGTTGAAGCCGGCATCCAGCATCCCGACGCCCGGCCGCAGCGTGAACCTCACAGGCGAAGAAGTGGAAGTGCGCACCACGGGCCGGCACGACCCTTGCGTGGGCATCCGCGCGGTCCCGATCGCGGAGGCGATGGTGGCCTTGGTGCTGATGGACCAGGCCATGCGGCATCGGGCGCAGTGCGGCGATGTCGGTGAAGTGAGTCCGCGGATTGCCTGAAAAAGCTTTACCACGGATTGGCACTGATTCACACGGATTGAATCAGAAGTGCGCTTGATCCGTGCCGATCCGTGTAAATCCGTGGTGAAGATCTTTCTGACATAGGTAACCCATGAGCCACAAAGAGCGTTACAACGTCGCGGTCGTCGGCGCCACCGGTGCGGTCGGCGAGGCCCTGCTATCCATTCTTGAAGAACGCGAGTTCCCGGTTGCCGAACTGGTGCCGCTGGCCAGCGAGCGCTCGGCGGGCGATCAACTGAGATTCGCCGGCAAGCCGGTGACCGTGCAGGAGCTTGCGAAGTATGACTTCGCCGGTGTCGACATCGCGTTCTTTTCGGCTGGGGGAGCGGTCAGCCGTGAGCACGCGCCGCGCGCCGCGGCGGCGGGCGCGGTGGTGATCGACAACACCTCCGAGTTCCGTTACGTCGCGGATATTCCGCTGGTCGTCAGTGAAGTGAATCCGCACGCGGTCGCGGAATACACCAACCACAACATCATTGCCAACCCGAACTGTTCGACCATGCAATTGCTGGTGGCGCTGGCGCCGATCCACCGTGCGGCCGGGATCGAACGCATCAACGTGGCGACCTACCAGTCGGTCTCCGGTGCGGGGCGTTCAGGCATGGAAGAGTTGGGGCGCCAGACCGCCGACCTGCTGAACTTCCACTCGATCGAACCGAAGAAGTTCCAGGCCCAGATCGCCTTCAACGTGATCCCGCAGATCGATGTGTTCCAGGACAACGGCTACACCAAGGAAGAAATGAAGATGGTGTGGGAGACCCGCAAGATCCTCGAAGACGAGTCGATCGCGGTGAATCCGACTTGCGTACGGGTGCCGGTGTTCTACGGCCACTCCGAGGCGGTGCACATCGAGACCCGCGACCAGATCGACGCGGCCACGGCGCGCGCACTCCTGGAGTCAGCGCCCGGCGTGGTGGTGGTCGATGAGCGCAAGGCCGGTGGCTACCCTACGCCGGTGGGTCATGCCGCCGGCAAGGACCCGGTTTTCGTGGGCCGCATCCGCGCAGACATCTCGCACCCGAACGGGCTGGACTTGTGGGTGGTGTCCGACAACATCCGCAAGGGCGCCGCGCTGAACGCGGTACAGGTCGCGGAGATCCTCATTCGCGAGTATCTTTAGCCGCAACAGGCATCCGGAGACCGGCTGATGACGATGCGCGGAAAGGTTCAGGGCTGGATTTTGCTGGGAGCGGTGCTGGCCGCGCCCCTGGTGGCCAGCGGCGCGCCGCCGCATGCGTCCCGGCACGGCGCCAGCATCGCCAAGGTGCAGGCGCAACTGCAGGACTTCAACGACAAGCTGGCGGCTGCGCATGCGCGCAACATGTCGCTGCAGTCGGAAGTGACCGATCTCGAGAAGCAGAACGCCGCGCGCTCCCAGCAGCTGCAGCAGCGTGACGATCAGATCGCCGCGCTGCAGAAGCAATTGGCGGCGGCCGGCGTGCCGGCGGCGGCAACGACGGCTGGCCAGTAAAGCGGCGGCGCCGCGCGACCGGCTTCCCACTGTGCGGTTCGCGGGCTTGGTGATTGGTCAATTCTGCAATACTCTGGCGGCGCGTGGGGGCGTAGTGGTTATTCGCGCGGCCCTTGGCGTCCGATTGCCAGCAGGGGTTTGACTCGATGAAGTCCACAATCCGAATTACATGCGTCGCCTTGTTGGCCCTGGTCGCGACCCCGGCCTTGGCACTCCAACTGGGGCAGATCCAGGTGAAGTCGGCGCTCAATCAGCCGCTGGTGGCGGCGATTCCGCTGCACCCGAAGTCACTCACCGAACTTGCCGGCATGACGGTCAACCTTGCGCCGGCCGCAGACTTTGCGCGCGCCGGATTGCAGTTGACGCCCGCCAGCCAGACGTTGCAGTTCCGCGTCGTCACCGACAACAATGGCCAGAAGTCGATCCTGGTCACCAGCAGCCAGCCGATCACCGACCCCTACCTCGACTTCCTGGTGCAGGTGAACACGCGCCAGGGCAAGCAGGTGCGCGAGTTCGTGGTGCTGCTGAATCCGGTCATTTCCGCGCCTGCGCCGGTCATTGAAGCGGCGCCGACTGCGGCGGCACCCGTCGCGAAGGCACAACCGGCCCAATTGCCGGCGGCATCGGCGTTCCCGCAGCCCGCGCCAGCGCTGGCTCCCCAGCCAGCGCCGCAACCAGCGCCGGAGCCTGTCCCGCAAGCCCCTGAACCTGCGCCGCAAGCCGTTGCGCCACCGCAGCCGGCACCGGTCGCGCAGACTGAGCCGGCTGCTTCGCCAGGGTCGATCAAGGTCGTGCGTGGCGACACCCTGTACCGCCTCGCCGCGCAGGCGACATCCGGTACCGGCGAGACCATCAACCAGATAATGTTGGCGATGAAGGCGGCCAACCCCGACGCCTTCTTCAAGGACAACATCAACAACCTCAAGGCCGGCGCGATCCTGCGCATCCCCACGCGCGACGAAGTGGACACGCGCAGCGTCGCCGCGGCCACCGCCGAGGTGCGCCGCCAGATGGAAGCCTGGAGGGCGGCGAAACCGCAGGCGGCGACGGTGCTGGCGGGGACCGCGGTGCAGGCGGCTGCCAACAGTCAGGCGCAGTCGAACGCCGCGGCGCCCGCGTCCGATCACCTGTCGTTGGTGCCGCCGTCGGGCGAAGGCGGCAGTGCCAACAGCCGTCCCGGCGTGAAAGGCGGTACGGGCACGGAAACCGTGGCGGGCTTGCGCCAACAGTTGCAGAACGCCCGCAGCAGCCTGGTCAGCCTCAATCAGTCCAACGCCGATCTCGACTCGCGCGTGAAGAGCCTGAAGGACATCGCCGACAAGAGCGACAAACTGCTGAGCCTGAAGGATGCGACCGTCGCCGACCTGCAACGCAAGTTGGCGCAGGTGCAGGCCGGCAAGAACGGCGCGGCGATTGGCGCGACAACCGCGCCAGCCACCGGCGCCAGTGTGGCCACGGCTACGTCCGCGGCCAACGTGATTGGCACCAGCGCGGCGCCCGCCGCCAGCGTGTCGGCAGCCGCAGGGACGCCGCCGGTTGCAGCCAGGCGTGTCGCCAAGCCCGCCATGCAGCCGTGGTACATGCGCCCGCTGACCTGGATCGTTGCGGGCGTGGTGATCGTGGTGCTGATCCTGCTTGGCTTGCTGTTGCGCAAGCGCAAACCCGGTGCGGCCGCGCGCGGTCCACTGCCTGATCCCGCGGATATTGCTCCCGCCAGCGCCGAGGCTGCCGCCCCGCGCACGCCGGATGAACGCGTGTTGCATGCGCGCCTGGTGGAAAATCCCGGCGACATCGATGCGCATCTGCAGCTGTGCCGCCTGTACTACGCCCACGCCGATGCGGCGCATTTCGTCGAGGAAGCCGAGGCGATGCGTGAAGAAGTCTCCGACCTCGGTTGCGTCGAGTGGCGCGAGGTGCTGGTGATGGGCAGGGCGCTGGCGCCTCATCATCCGTTGTTTGCAGCCCATGCGGAACCTGCGGACGATCCGTACGGTTTGGCGGCGTTGCGTCGTCCGACAGCAGACGTGGAGCCCACGCCCGCGGCGGTCGACGATGACGCGACCTTGGTACGTCCGCAAGTTGCACCGGCGTACGACGCGCCCAGCTTCGATGCGCCGGATGCGGCAGCTTCGGCACCGGCTGGCGGCAACGCCCACGACCTGCCGCCGCCGGCCGCACCGCGTGGAGTCTCCAGCGAACGCGCCTTCAGCGACGATCCGGTCGACACCAAGCTCGATCTTGCGCGTGCCTACCTCGACATGGGCGACCCGGTGGGTGCCCGGGCGATGCTTGAAGAGGTATTGGCAGAGGGCACGCAGATGCAAAAGGACGAAGCCAGGAAGTTGTTGGTCGAAGCCGGTGCGTCGAACTGACGCGATGCGATGCGCGTAGCGCTGGGCATCGAGTACGACGGCACCGGATTTTTCGGCTGGCAGCGACTGTCGCATGGTCCGAGCGTGCAGGCCGAAGTCGAGGCTGCGCTGGCGTTTGTGGCGGATCATCCGGTCGAAGTGACCTGCGCCGGTCGCACGGACGCCGGTGTGCATGCGCGTTGCCAAGTAGTGCATTTCGATACCAGCGCCCAGCGCACTGCGCGCAGTTGGGTGCTGGGTGCGACCACCCGCCTGCCGCACAGCGTGGCGGTACTGTGGTCGCGCGAAATGCCGGATGATTTCCACGCGCGCTTTTCCGCGCGCGCCCGGCGTTATTGCTACACCATCCTGAACCGGGCTGTCCGGCCCGCGCTGGATGCCCGCTTCCTCGCGTGGGAACGTGTGCCGCTGGATGCCAGTGCGATGCACGCCGCGGCGCAGGCCTTGCGTGGCGAGCAGGATTTTTCTTCGTTCCGCGCGGTGTCCTGCCAGGCACGGCATGCGCGACGTTGCGTCAACCACATCAGCGTGCGGCGTGACGGCGACCACGTCGTGATCGAGATTGAAGCGAATGCATTCCTGCACCACATGGTGCGCAACATCGCCGGCTCGCTGCTGGAAGTGGGGCGCGGCGAACGCCCGCCCGCATGGATCGCCGGCGTACTGGCTGCACGCGACCGCAATACCGCCGGCGTCACCGCGATGCCGCAAGGCCTGATCTTCACCGGCCCGCGCTATCCGGCACAATGGAACCTGCCTCCCGAAGTCACGCTGCCCGGATGATCCGAACCCGCGTCAAGATTTGCGGAATCACCCGCGTCGAAGACGCGTTGCTTGCTTGCGAGCTTGGTGCCGACGCGATCGGGATGGTGATGACGCCATCCAGCCCGCGCTGCGTTGCCCTCGAACGGGCACGCGAAATTCGCGCGGCGCTGCCCGCGTTCGTGGACGCGGTGGTGCTGAGCCACGGTCTGCCGGCGGATCAGGTGGGCCGGATCATCGGCATGCTGCGGCCCGACCTGGTGCAGTTCCACGGCTTGGAAGATGCGCCTTTTTGCGAGGTTTTCGGCGTGCGCTATCTCAAGGCTTTGGGCATGGCCGGTGACGTCGACGTGCATGCGCTTGCGGCCGAGCACACCCGCGCCGCGGGTTTCGTGCTCGACGGCCATCCACCGGGACAGCAGGGCGGCCAAGGCAAGACGTTTGACTGGACCCGCATTCCGCGCGACTTCGATCGCCCGATCCTGCTTGCCGGTGGTTTGAACGCGGGCAACGTCGGTGACGCGATTCGTGCCGTGCACCCGTGGGCGGTCGATCTCGCCAGTGGCGTCGAGACGGCGCCCGGTATCAAGGATCCGTCGAAACTCAGGGCCTTCTTCGCAGCCGTGCGTGCCGCCGATGCGGAAGTGAGCGAATGCGCGCAGCCGCCCGCGTCCGTTGCTTCCGTGCCATCTTCGCCTTGATGTTACTTCCCGGGTGAGCACACACAGCGGTGGATTCCACGCGGCCACTCGAACAGCTGCCGTCTGGCACTACCTTGCGGCCTTCTGCTCGCGCGTCCCCCACGGGCATGGCGGATTTCCCTGCGCGCGCAGCCACGGCCGACCCCGGGAGTGACCGCGTGACGTGACATAATACCCGCAGCATGCATCGGCTGATGCGTGCTGGCGGTCGTCTGCTGTACGTCATCACGGAATACAGTGGCGCGGATGCGCCCGCGCCGCGTGCAGTGCGTGGGTACTTGCCCGTTGACCTGATTCAGGGGCGCAGTTGCGGTTGACGTGCTCGCCGGGTCCTGCATGACGCGGGCGGCAAGCAGCGTGGCAGACGATCAGCAAGCTCGATGCTCATCACCCCTCGCCGGAGCAGGTTTTCCGCCCATGTGGCTGCTCAAACTCAATCCCACCACACGGCTGATCCTGATCAGCGCCATCCTCGGTGTCGTTGGAGCCCTGGGCGCACAGTTGTTCCTGCTCTTGCTGCATTTCGTGGAGGTCTACGTACTCACGTTCATCGGCCACTACCACGTGATCCATGTAGAAGATGCATACGCGGCGAAGCTTGCGCCGAAGCCATTCACCGAGCTGCACTGGTGGCTGCCGGTCGCGACTACGTTGGGTGGTTTGGTGGCAGGACTCATCATCTACGGCATCGCGCCCGAGACGGAAGGGCACGGTACCGACGCCGCACTCAATGCTTTCCATCGCAATAATGGGCGGATGCGCGCGCGCGTGCCGTTCGTCAAGACCGTAGCCAGTGCGTTGACCATCGGCAGTGGCGGCTCGGGTGGTCGTGAGGGCCCGACCGCGCAGATTGCTTCGGGCGTCGGTGCGATCGTCGGGCAGTTGCTCAAGCTTCCGGATGACGAGCGGCGACTGGTGTTGCTCGCCGGTATGGCGGCCGGGCTCTCCGCGATCTTCAAGAGTCCGCTCGGCACCGCGATCTTCGCGGTGGAAATCCTGTATTCGGGGATGGCTTTCGAGGGCAGCGCGCTCATCTACACCATGATCGCCGCGGCCGTCGCCTATGCGATCACCGGGATGTTTTCAGGCTTCACGCCGCTGTTCCTGCTGCCCGCGGATGGGTATGTGGTGCATCCGGTTGACCTCGTGTGGTTTGCGTTGCTAGGCGTTCTCGCGGGTGGGTTCGGCGCACTCCTGCCCGCCGTGTTTTACCGCATTCGCGATGGCTTTCGCGCGCTGCGTGTGCCGGTTTACCTGAAACCCGCGCTCGGCGGACTGGCGGTGGGCTTGATCGGCATCGTGCTGCCGCCGGTGACCGGTGGCGGCTATGGCTACATGCAGTTCATGCTGCAGGGCGGTTCCGGGCTCGTGGTATGGGTGCTGCTGTTGCTCTCGCTTGGCAAGATGCTGACGGCGTCGCTCACCATCGGCTCGGGTGGGTCCGGCGGCATGTTCGGCCCGACTCTGTACGTGGGAACGGCGCTTGGCGCAACCTTTGCGGCGTTCCTGCACATCCTGCATGTGGATGTGGACGCTGCCTGGCTGGCGGTGGTCGGCATGGCGGCGGTATTTGCCGGCGGTGCGCGGGTGCCGATTGCGTCGATGGTGATGGTGATCGAGATGACCGGCGGGTTCGAACTCATCATGCCAACGATGCTGGCGGTGGCCATCGCCTTCGTGGTGCAAATTGCGCTGACCCGGCATGCCAAGTATCCGACCATCTATGAAGCACAAGTACCGATGCCGGGCGACAGTCGTGTGCATCGTGAAGCGTATTACGAGACGGTTGCGAAACTCTTGCGTGACCACGAGATCGAACTCGACCGGGACCTGCTGGCGCACGAGCTGCAAGTGGCGATGGACCATGGCAGCGGCCTCGCCATCGCGGGCGGCAATGCACGCATGTACCACGTGCGGCTGCGGCCAGGCTCACCCGTGGCGGGCAGCGAGGTGCGCTCGCTCGGGCTGGCCGAGCTGGGCGTGTTGATCGTCAGCGTGATTCGCGGCGAGCGCGAAATCGTTCCGAACGGCAGCACCACCTTGCAGGTCAGTGACCGCTTGCTGGTGGCCGCCAGTGAAGACACGATCGATCAATTCCGAACCCTGGTGACCGCTCCCTTGGCGCCGCCCGTGGTGGCCGCTTCCGCGGCGAGCGAAAGTGCGGATTCGGCGGCAGTGAAAGCGGCATCGGAGAGTCCCGGCGCGCCGGATTCCAGGTAGGACCCGGTGCACGGCGGGATCTTCGCCGACGGCGCCTTCGGTACTACGTTTTTGCCAGCGCCTCGGCTGCACGGGCATGCCTGTTCAGGCACCATTTTCATTTTCCATAAAAGATCTTGCCACATGACGTCACGCACACCCGACAACAGCAAACAAAAACGATCCAAGGCAAACCGCATCAAGATGACCCCGCTGGAGACGCGTTCGAGTGCGACGCTCGCATCGATCTACGGCCTGCGCATGCTCGGCTTGTTCCTGATCCTGCCGGTGTTCGCTATTTACGCCCAGACCTTGCCGGATGGCAACAACCGGTTCCTGGTCGGTCTCGCGCTCGGGATCTACGGTTTGACCCAGGGGGTGTTGCAGATTCCGTTTGGGCTTGCCAGTGACCGCTTTGGGCGCAAGCCGGTGATGATGTTCGGCATGCTGATCTTCGCCGCCGGCTCGTTCATGGCCGGCACCTCGCACACGTTGCCCGGGATCATCATCGGGCGTGCAGTGCAGGGAGCAGGCGCGATCTCGGCCGCCATTTCAGCCATGATCGCCGACTCGACGCGGGACGAGAATCGCACCAAGGCGATGGCCATCGTCGGCATGACCATCGGCGGTTCCTTCTTCATCTCGTTGGTTGCCGGCCCCTCGATCTACCAGGTCATTGGTGTCCACGGCATGTTCGTGCTTACCGGTGTGCTCGCCTTGGCCGCGATTGCGGTGATCCGTTGGGTGGTTCCCGATGTTCCGCAGGCACGGTTGGCCACGCCCTCGCACGAAAAGGTGATCACGCCGGCCTTGTTGCGCCTGGATTTCAGCATCTTCGTGATCAATTTCATGCAGACCGCGATGTTCGTGGTGGTACCGCTGGCATTGCTGCATGACGCCGGGATCGGCGTGGAGCGGCAGTGGATGGTGTACCTGCCGGTCACGGCGTTGTCATTTCTGCTGGCGGTGCCTGGCATCGTCGGGGCCGAAGCGCGCGGCCACATGCGCAGCGTGTTCGTGGGCGCCGTCATGGTCATGCTGTTGACGATGCTCGGACTTGGATTTCGCTACACGCACCCGGTGTGGCTGATCGCCGGCCTGTTCTTTTTCTTTCTCGCCTTCAACCTCATGGAGGCGCTGCTGCCATCGCTGGTATCGCGCACTGCGCCGCAGGCGCGTAAAGGCTTGGCGCTCGGCATCTACAACACGGCGCAGTCGCTCGGGCTGTTCGCGGGTGGCGCCATCGGGGGATGGATCGCCAACGTCTGCTCCGACCGCTACGTGTTTCTCGCCTGTGCCGCGTTGTCTGCGGTGTGGCTGGTCGTGGCGCAGTTCATCAAGGCGCCGCCAAAGCGCATGCCTGCGGAGTAAGTCGACTGGCCGGTTGTGTTGGCGTTGGCCGCGCCAGCGGGTTGTTGAAAAAGTGCTGTCCCCGCATCAAGTCCGGGGCAGGCTCTGCACTTTTTACTCACGCCGTCCCTGGCGCTCGCCCTATGGCCAGCTGCGCTGTTCGCGTCCGCCCGCGATGACCCGATGGGCCAGAAGGCCGCCGATCCAGTACGCCAGCTCTGCGGGTTGGCGTGCGTTCCAGATCACGACGTCGGCGCGTTGCCCTGCGGCCAACACGCCGCGATCGTGCAAGCCCAGCGCGCGCGCGGCATTGACGGTTGCCCCACGCAGCGCCTCAACCGGCGTCATCCGGAACAGGGTGCAGGCCATTGACATCGCAAGCCGCAACGAAAGCAACGGTGAAGTGCCTGGGTTGAGATCCGTTGCCACCGCCATCGGTACGCCGTGCTCGCGGAAGGCTGCAACCGGGGGCAGGCGCGTCTCGCGCAATGCGTAGAAGCTGCCGGGCAGCAGCACCGCGACGGTATTCGCGCGAGCCATCGCCGCGACACCCGCTTCATCGGTGCACTCAAGATGATCGGCGGACAGTCCGGAAAACGCGGCCACCAGCGCCGCGCCGCCGAGATCTGACAACTGGTCGGCGTGCAACTTGATCGGCAGGCCGAGTTCGCGCGCGCGTTCGAAGCAGCGGCGAACCTCATCGGGCGTGAAGGCGATACCTTCGCAAAAGGCGTCCACCGCGTCAGCCAGTTTCGCCTCCGCAATTCGTGGCAGCCATTCGTCGCAAACCATGTCCACGTATTCTGCGCGGCGGTCCGCGTATTCCGGGGGCAGCGCGTGCAGGCCGAGCAGGGTGGTGCGGACCGTGATTCCGAGTGCATCGCCTATGCGGCGCGCGACACGCAGCATCCTGGTTTCGGCATCAAGGTTCAGCCCGTAGCCGGACTTGATTTCAAGCGTGGTAACACCGTCGCGCAGCAGGGCGCGGGCGCGGGGCAGGGACGCGTCGAACAACTCGTCGTCGCTGGCTGCCCGTGTCGCGCGTACGGACGACAGTATTCCGCCGCCGGCGCGGGCGATCGCCTCGTAGCTCTCGCCGTTGAGGCGCATCTCGAATTCATTGGCACGGTTGTCGCCGAACACCAGATGGGTGTGGCAGTCGATGAGGCCCGGCGTGACCAGGGCGCCGCGCACCGATGCGTGGGAAGCGGCGATGGTTGCGGGTTCGCCGGGCAGCTCACGCTGCGGCCCGACGAAAGCAATCACGCTGTCGCGCCAGCCGATCGCGCCATCCTCGATGAGGCCGTAACCGGCATCACCGGCCAGCGTGGCGAGGGTGCAGTCCAGCAGCAGGTTGTCCCAGCGTTTATGGGGCATTGCGAGCTGATCCTTGTTCGAGGTCATGTGCGGGCCGGCCAGCGCAGTTGATGAAGATCGTGGCGGCGATCCTTGATGTTCTGGACGGTGCCGCTGTTGCGGGCACGCGCCAGCTTTTCCGGGTATGTTCCTGCGCAGGTTTTGCCATACGTCCATTATGACCGTACGGCGCGCGTACCAGTCGTGCTGGCATCGGGAACCGGCCGCCGCTAGCCTGCATGCATGCCAGGGGCCATTGCCGGGAGCGACTATGTTGCACGCGGAACACTTGTGGACGCCGCTTGGCTGGCAGCGCGACGTGATGCTGGGGCAGGGCGCGGAAACCACGCGCGCGCGGTTCGTGTTGCCGGGCATGCCCGACTTGCACTCACACGCCTTCCAGCGCGCGATGGCGGGGCTGGCCGAGCGGCGCGGGCCCGGCGACGACAGTTTCTGGACGTGGCGCGAGGCGATGTACGCGTTCGCGTCCCGCATCGGGCCGGACGCTTTGCGGGCGATCGCAACGCAGTTGTACGTGGAGATGCTGAAGGCCGGTTACACCCGCGTCTGCGAATTCCATTACCTGCACAACGCGCCGGACGGCAAGGCCTATGCCGAGCCGACAACGATGTCGCAGGCGATCATCGAGGCGGCGCGCGAGGCTGGCATCGGCCTGACGCTGCTGCCGGTTCTGTACATGTCCGGTGGTTTCGATGGGCGTCCGTTGAACGCGCGGCAGCGCCGTTTCGGACTGACGCTTGATGCTTTCCTGCAGATGGTCGAAGCGTTGCGCGCACAGGAGTCGGCGCAGCTGCGGGTGGGCATTGCGTTGCACTCGTTGCGCGCGGTGCCGGAGGCGGCGCTACGCGAGGTGCTGGCGTCGCCGCTTGCCAGCGCGTGCCCGATCCACATCCACATCGCCGAGCAGATCGGCGAGGTGCAGGATTGCCTCGCGCTTCGCAACGCGCGGCCGGTGCGATGGTTGTTCGATCACGCCGAGGTCGATGCGCGCTGGTGCCTGGTACACGCAACGCATCTGGATGATGGGGAAATGCGCGCCATTGCACACTCGGGCGCGGTCGCCGGCCTGTGCCCGACCACCGAGGCCAACCTCGGCGATGGTTTGTTCCCGCTGGCGGCGTACCTTGGTGCCGGGGGCGTACTCGGGATCGGCTCGGATTCGCATATCTCCGTGTCGCCCGTCGAGGAACTGCGCTGGCTGGAGTATGGCCAGCGACTGGCGACACGCCAGCGCAACGTCGCTGCGCGCAGTGCGGGTGAAAGTGTGGGCGAGACGTTGTGGGGTGCCGCGTGGCGCGGTGGCAGGCAGGCGGCGGGCGTCGCAGCGTCCGATGACAGCCTGCGCGGCGATTGCATCGTGCTGGATGAGGCCGCGCCGCTGCTGGCTGCGCGCGATGAGCGCAGTGTCATCGACAGCTTCGTGTTCGCGGGCAATGTGCCGTTGGTGCGTGATGTGCTGGCGGGCGGGGAGTGGGTGGTGCGTGATTTCCGGCACCGCGACGAGGACGCCATCGCCGCGCGCTTTCGCGGAGTGGTCGAACGACTCGCCGCTGCGTAGCACGGCAGTTGGCGAGACGGGCACCGGCAAACACGCCGGTACCCGCATCGTTTTTCTGACGAGGTCAGTGTGTTACTTGCTGCCGCTGGCGGCCGGTGCCTTGGCGGCGGCCGCGCGCTGCGCTTGTTCCTTCCGCCACTGCTCGATGCGCGCCGTCTGTTGCGCGGTCAGGCTGGTGAGCTTGGTGCGTTGTTCGGGCGTCATCAAGTGATAGACGTCGGCGCGGAACGCGGCTTCGGTCAATACTTGCGCGCGCGCCGCATTCGCTTCGGCGGTGGCCAGCGTATTCGCCGCCGGCTGGTATCCGGCGCTGCCGGGAGTTTCGTTGGCGAACGCGGCTTGCTTGTCCCGCAGCGTCTGCATGTACGGACGCTCCTTCTCGATGCTCGTCTTCTGCAACTGCTGGATGCGCGTGCGTTGGGCGTCAGTCAATCCAAGCTGGTCCAGGATGCTGCGGGGGCGCACTTGCTGCTGCGCCTGCGGAGCCTGGGCCGCAGGGGATTGTTGCGCCAGCGCTGAGGCCGGCGGCGGCGCTGCGATGGCAGCTGCGGAGAATGCAGCCGCGGAAATGGCGACGGCTGTCGACAGCAACGCCGATCGACCCGGTGACTTGCTCATTGTGTACTCCTGTGTTGCGTGGGGAAAACGACCGCAACCTTGGCAAGGGGCGGATTGACCGGCCCTGAACAGGCGCCGGGTGACCGCACACCGTACAACCGCGCGCCGGGAATTTCCATGCCCGGGATGTGGACGGCAAACCGCACCCGGGCCGGCCGGTGCCCGCAGCCAGATCCTGAACGCCAGCAATTTCATGGCAGCGCTCCCGTCAACGTCGCGCTCGCGGTAGGCGTTTCCGATGCAAGCCCATCACGGAGACGCATCATGCAAGGTCGTATTGCAATACTGTTGTTGGCTGTCCTCGCCGCCGGGTGCCTCGGCCTTGGCGGCTGCGTAGTCGCACCGCCGCGTGCGCGCGTGGTGGCCGTCGCGCCTGCACGGGTCTGGGTGCCGGCGCACTGGAATCACAATGGCGTGTGGATCGTCGGGCATTGGCGCTATCGGTAACGGGCGTTGCGCGAGTTCGTGTGGTGGTGCGGATAAAATGACTGCATGCCAGTCAATGCAAAATGCCTCGATGACAGCCACGCGTCCGCTTTCATCCATCACGGCACGCCGGCGTTCCGGCGCGTCAACCTTGCACTGTTCGCGGCGGGTGTCGCCACGTTCGGCCTGCTCTATTGCGTGCAGCCGTTGATGCCAGAGTTCAGCCGTGAATATGGGGTTGGCGAAGCGGTCAGTTCGCTCTCGCTGTCCTTGAGTACGGGGGTGCTGGCAGTTGCGATGTTGTTTGCCGGCGCGCTCTCGGACGCGTGGGGGCGCAAGCTGGTGATGGTGGCCTCGGTCCTGTCATCGGCGGTCCTCGTGCTGCTGACGGCATGGGTGCCGGGTTGGCACATGCTGCTGGCGTTGCGCGCGTTGCTTGGCTTGACCTTGAGCGGCCTGCCGGCGGTGGCAATGGTCTACCTTGCCGAGGAAGTCGACGCGGCATCAATCGGGCTGGGCATGGGCCTGTACATCAGCGGCAATGCGATCGGCGGCATGGCGGGGCGGTTTCTCGCCGGCGTCGTGGCTGACTGGCTGGGCTGGCGCGGAGGCATCGCATCCGTCGGTGTGCTCGGCTTGATCGCGGCCTTGCTGTTCTGGCGCAGCCTGCCGCCGTCGCGGCATTTCGTGGCACAGCCGTTTCGCCCGCGCGACTTGTTCGCGAAATTCGCCGGGATGTTCCATGACCGCGCCTTGCCGTGGTTGTTCATTGAAGGGGCATTGTTGCTCGGCGCTTTCGTCACGGTGTTCAACTACCTCGGCTATCGCCTGCTGGCGGCGCCGTACGGGTTGAGCCAAGCCGCCGTCGGTTCGATCTTCCTGGTCTACGTGGTCGGGATGTTCAGCTCGCCCTGGATGGGGCACCTGTCCGGCAAACTCGGGCGGCGCAAGGTGTTGTGGACCACGCTCGCGCTGATGCTGGCGGGTGTTGCGTTGACGATGGCTGCACCGTTGTTGTTGGTGCTGCTGGGATTGGCGGTGCTGACATTCGGCTTCTTCGGTGGACATTCCATCGTCAGCAGCTGGATCGGCAGGCGTGCCGGCGCGTTGCGGGCGCACGCGTCGTCGATGTACCTGTTTTGCTACTACACCGGGTCCAGTATCGCTGGCGCCTGCGGCGGGTTGTTCTACGGCGCGCATGGCTGGGATGGTGTCGCAGTGTTCGTCGGTGCCTTGACCTTGGCGGGCCTGCTGGTGGCAGTGTGGCTTCGACGCGTGCCGCCACTGCCCACGGAGGGGGTGCCGCCAACGCCGATGTCGACGGGCGCGATGCCCTGAGTGGGCGTGGCAAGCGCGGGTCGCGCCTGCTAGACGGCCTGTTTCGGCAGTTTGTGCAGCGCGTACACGCTGGTGTGCATGGCGGTCGCGCCGCGCGCCGCGAAGCCGGGATCGCTGGCGAAAATGTCACGCCGGTCAAACGCCGTGACCTGCCACTGCGCCGCCAGCAGTGCCTGCACTTCTTTCGGGTCGACGGAAAACGGCGGGCCTTCCATTTCGTGCTGGGGGTAATCAAGCACGATCAACAGCCCGTGACTTTCCGCCGGGAGTTGCGCATACACGTCGCGCGCTATGCGTTCGCGCACCTTCGCGGGCAGCGCGATCATCGCGGCCTGGTCGTAGAACGCGTTGCAGCGGGCAATGATTTCCGGAGCGACGTCGAAGATGTTGCCGTTGATGATTTCGATGGCGCCACCCGGCGGGTTGCTCACCTCGAAGTGGATGCCTTCGGGCGCGGCAACGCTGCGTGCATGCAGGTGGTTTTCGCGCAGGAACGATTCCACCGCGACCGGCGAAAGCTCCACGCCCAACACATCGTGGCCTTGCCGGGAGAGCCAGAGCATGTCGATGGATTTGCCGCACAGCGGCACCAGCACGCGCGCGCCCGCCGCCGCCCCCGACGCGGGCCAGTACTTTTCGAGTAGCGGCATCACCTCGTCGCGATGCCAGTCAGTGCGGCCTTCGCGCCATCGCTGCAACCAGTATTCGGCGTCCATCGCGGGGCCTTCGAGCCGACGTGGGTCTTTGGCGTGACTATAATCCAGCCGATGGCAGGATTGGGACCGAGATGCGGGACCTGCCAAATGTGAATCAGGATGTGAGCTCTGCTCGCGGGATTGGGGGTCGCCGTCGGTGATTGATCGGGGAACAGGGTACGTGCAATGAGCGCAGGGTCGCGCCAGGCGTTGATCAGCGGCGTGACCTTGCTGGTGGTCTTCGCGGCCTCGTGGTGGTTTTTTGCAGGCGTCAAGCGCGCCGTCGTCGCGATGCAACCAATACCGCCGGCGGTGCGTTTCAAGACAACGCTGCCGAAGGCAGCAGCTCACAAATTCACGCGCGACGAGACACTGCAATTCCTGGTCGCGGCTCAGGTTGCCGAAGACATCAAGGATCCACTGCAACGGTGTCTCAAGTTTCCGGATCCGCCGGGCAGCCACTGGAACCACGCGGCCGTCGTTGCTTATTGCCATTATCGCAATCAGCCGTTGATCACGTTCGCGCAAGCGAAACAGCTGATCGAGTCCGGGCACGCCGCGAAGCTGGACCAGCTATTGGCGCAAGCCCTGCATGCGCAGCAGACCGAGCCGGATGCGGTGGGACGGCTGGACCGTATCTATCAGCGGGATTTCCGCACCGGATCCTTCGACGTACGCAACGTACTCGATGCGTGGAAGCGGCAGTCACCGAACAGTGCTTTCGCGTACGCAGCCAGCAGCCTGGCGTACGAGGAAATGGCCTACAAGGCGCGCGGCGGCAAGTGGACGACCGAAACCCCCGACAGCAATTTCGAGTCGATGCACAGGCTCGCGCTTGAGGGCGATGCCGATGCGCAGCGCGCGCTGGCGATCAACCCCGGGGTGACGCCCATCTACACTGCCATGATCCACCTTGGCGGCCTGGATCTTGGTGGTGCCTACGCAAGCGCGGCAGCCGAGCGGGGCCTTGCCGTCGCGCCTGACGATCTCGACATCTACGACCAGGTGATGTGGCTGCGCGAGCCGAAGTGGTATGGCTCGCTGGACGCGATGACCGTGGTGGCCAGCGAAGCGCATCGCCACGCTACAAGCAATCCGTTGCTCGACATTCTGTCGCAGGAAGAGGGCTGGTATCGCGTTGACAATTGCGAGTGCTCCAACGCGGAGCAGTTGGAGGGATACCGCGTGGTCGCCGACCATCTGGTGGGGTACGGCACTCTCGAAGACATCGGGGATGACGCGAAGGATGCCAACGACTCCGCGACCGCAGCGATCTATTACTCCGAGGCACTGCGCTTCAATCCGGACTTGACCAACGATCGCATCAACCGGGTATTCGCGCTGATCTACTTCCGCCATGGCGAATGGGCGCTCGCGGAGGGCAACAAGGTGGTTGCCGCCGCGCCAGACAATGAATACGCGCATCACGCGCGCGGCGTGGCCTACATGAATCTGGGCGACTTCCAGCATGCGCAGCGCGACTTCGCGGCGGCCGTCAGGATCGACCCGAAAGATGCTTGGGGACTCTGGGAGCTCGGTGGCACTTACGTGCTGGAACGCCAATGGGATAAAGCTTGGGCGGTTTCAAGCACGTTGATCGATCGGCATCCGAAGTTTGCGGCGGGCTGGTTGCTGCGCGCACGCGTGCAAATTGGCCAGCCGCGCCCCGGCCTGGACAAGACCTTTGCCTACCTTGATGCCCATTTCGGCAGCGACGCGAACGTTGCCCTCGACGTCGCCCGCTTGCGCTCGTGGGCGAAGTGGGTTGCCGCGCACCCGCAGGAACGCGTGCACCCGGCGAAGCACATCATGCACGCCAGTACCGGCTGACCATCCGCTTGCGACGCTGGCCTATACTTCCCATTTTGTTCCGCCGGAGTTGCACGCATGAATGCCCCCACCCGCATCGACACCGCCCGCGTGATCCATCCGCCGCGCGGCACCGGGCTCAGTTGCAAGAACTGGCTGATCGAGGCGCCGTACCGGATGCTTCAGCACAATCTCGATCCCGAGGTGGCGGAGAATCCTGCGGAACTGGTGGTATACGGCGGCATCGGTCGCGCCGCGCGCAACTGGGAATGCTTCGACGCCATCCTGAAATCCTTGCGCGAATTGAATCCGGACGAAACCCTTCTCGTACAGTCCGGCAAGCCGGTCGGTGTATTCAAGACCCACGAAGATGCACCACGCGTGCTGATCGCCAATTCCAACTTGGTGCCGCACTGGGCGACGTGGGAGCACTTCAACGAGCTGGACAAGAAAGGCTTGATGATGTTCGGCCAGATGACAGCCGGCTCGTGGATCTACATCGGCTCGCAGGGCATCGTGCAGGGCACCTACGAAACTTTCGTCGAGATGGGCCGGCAAAGTTACGGCGGTAGTCTCAAAGGCCGGTGGATTCTGACCGCCGGCCTCGGCGGCATGGGTGGCGCGCAGCCGCTGGCGGCATCGCTCGCGGGTGCGTGTTCGCTCAACATCGAATGCCAGCAGTCGCGCATCGACTTCCGTTTGAAGACCGGTTACGTCGACGAGCAGGCCAGGGATCTCGATGACGCATTGGCGCGTATCGAAACATGCACCAAGGCTGGTGAAGCCAAATCCATCGCGCTGCTCGGAAATGCCGCCGAGGTGTTGCCTGAGCTGGTGCGCCGCGGCGTGAAGCCGGACGCGGTGACCGATCAGACTTCCGCGCACGATCCGGTCAATGGCTATCTGCCGCAGGGCTGGACGGTCGAGCAGTGGTTCGAGCGCCGCCAGAGCGATCCGGATGGCACGCGCGATGCGGCCAAACAATCCATGAAGGTGCATGTGGATGCGATGCTAGCGTTCCACGCGCAAGGCATTCCGACCTTCGATTACGGCAACAACATCCGCCAGATGGCGTTCGACGTTGGTTGCAAGGATGCGTTTGCGTTCCCCGGTTTCGTGCCGGCCTACGTGCGCCCGCTGTTCTGTCGAGGTATCGGTCCGTTCCGCTGGGTCGCGCTGTCCGGCGATCCCGAAGACATTTTGAAAACGGATGCGAAGGTCAAGGAGCTGATCCCCGGCGATGCGCACTTGCACAACTGGCTGGACATGGCCGAGCAGCGCATCCATTGGCAGGGCCTGCCCTCGCGCATCTGCTGGGTCGGATTGGGTCTGCGCGACAAGTTGGGATTGGCGTTCAACGCGATGGTGCGCAGTGGTGAATTGAAAGGCCCGATTGCGATCGGCCGCGATCATCTGGATTCCGGCTCGGTCGCCTCACCCAATCGCGAAACCGAATCCATGCGCGATGGCTCCGACGCCGTCAGCGACTGGCCGATCCTGAACGCCTTGTTGAACACCGCCAGTGGCGCGACTTGGGTTAGCTTCCACCACGGCGGCGGCGTCGGCATGGGCTACTCGCAGCATGCCGGATTGGTGATCGTGTGCGATGGCACGCCAGAAGCGGACAAGCGCATCGCCCGCGTGCTGTGGAACGACCCCGGCACCGGCGTGATGCGCCACGCCGACGCGGGCTATCCCGATGCCATCGCCTGCGCGAAGGAAAAAGGCCTGAAGCTGCCGATGGTGTGATCGCATTGGTGCTGCGTCATGGAAAATCGGGTGCGTTGTGTGAGTGCGCGGCAGAAGAGCGCCGCAAAGCCAATGTATGGGAAAGCCGCCGCATGGTTCGGTCCAGCTTCTTGAGTGGGAGGCAGGACGCCAAGGAAAATCTGATACAATGACCATAACGACATACCATAACGGCATCTGCAATGCCTCGCATGTCCATCCGCGCAACCTATGCACTCGATGAACAGACCGATCGACGCATCCGCCGCCTTGCGGCCACATGGCGCGTGTCGCAGGCAGAGGTGATTCGCCGCTCCGTGAAAGCTGCCACCGAGCAGGCCGACGAAACGCTGACGCCAGCGCAGGTGGTCGCGCATTACGCCAAAGCTCGGCCGCTCCGCACCCGCGAGGCAACTGGCCGTGCGATCCGCGCCCTGCGCAATTTGCGCCACGCCGACGATCACCATCGATCCAGTGTCAAGTGATCCACTTCGACACCAACGCGCTGATTGCATTGCCGCAGTGGGCGCGCCGGGGCCAGGCTGTGGTCAAGCGCGTGGCGCGCGGGGAAGCTGCAGCGGCGTGTGCGCTGGTCTGGTACGAGTTTCTGTTGGGGCCGCTCGCGGACGGCGAGGCCGATTTGGCGCACGCTTTCCTCAGTGGCAGGATCGAACCGGTCGGCGCGGAGGATGCAGCGCTTGCGGCAAAATTGTTCAACGCCGCGGGACGCCGACGCACGCTGAAGACCGATGCGCTGATTGCAGCGCTGGCCATTCGCGCAGAAGCCGATTTCGTCACCATCAATGTGACCGATTTCGAGCCGTTCATTCCACACGGCCTGCGGCTGGTACCAGCCGAACTGTGACGCCTCGTTGTATCGAAGGGGGCGTGGCTGCATGGAAGGGCCTTTATGCTCAATGAGAAACTGAAAAAGCGCATGGTGCGGGATCGCCCCGTCACCAGCATTACCCTGCGCTGTTGCCGCCGATCGAAAATTGACCCATTTTTGAAGGTTCTGCCGATCCAAATTTGACCCGGGTGTTCAACCTAACCTGGCAGCGTGTTGCTGGAACGCATTGCGGCCGAACGCGCGCAGCGCGAGCGCGTCGCGGCCACGGGCCAAAAGGGGTGAAAGGGAATGATGCCCGTGGCGCGGTGGCTCAGCAGATCTTTTCCTTCTCCCTCCGGGAGAAGGAAGCGCGTAGCGCCGGATGAGGGTACGAACACGCGAATGGCTGGATTGTCAGTAGATTGTCGCCGCCAGGCAAGTGCGTACCCTCACCCGCCCCTTCGGGGCACCCTCTCCCGGAGGCAGAGGGAAGCGGCGGCCTGCCCCTTACGCGGCGCGCGGACGAATGTGCGTCAATGAGTTGCCGAGTTCGCGGCGCGCGGTTTCCAGTTCGTAATGCTGCTGCAGGTTCACCCAGCTCTGCGCATCGGTACCGAAATAACGCGCAAGGCGCAATGCCGTGTCGGCGCTGATGCCGCGGCGTTCGCGCACGATGTCGTTGACGCGGGCGGGCGTGACGCCGATGGCGTTGGCCAGCGCGGTGCTGGACAGGCCGAGCGGCAGCATGAACTCCTCGCGGAGGACCTCGCCGGGATGGATCGGGGGAAGTTTTTGGGTCATGCCGGACTCCTCAATGGTAATCAACGATTTCGACATCCAGCGCATCGCCCTGTTGCCAGCGGAAACACACGCGGAACTGATCGTTGATGCGGATGCTGTGCTGGCCGCTGCGATCGCCTTTCAGGGCTTCCAGCCGGTTGCCGGGCGGGACGCGCAAAAAGTCGAGCGTGGCGGCCGCGTTGAGCTGCACCAGTTTGCGTCGCGCCACTGCTTCAATGTTGACGAACCTTCGCACGCGGCTGCCGTTGAACAGCGCTTCGGTGTCCTTGTCCGCGAAGGTCTTGATCATGCATGTATCGTATATCGGTAAGCGATATACTGCAAACCCGGCATCACCACTCGAATGGAATATTGATCCATGATGGATGTATCGCAAATCGGCAAACGCGCCTGGAGCTACGCGGGCGTGCTGCGCCGGGCGGGGTTCACGTTCGAAGTGGACGGGTCAGCCATAATGGCCGTCCATTTTTGCGGTTAGCGAGTTTTCCCAAGCATGATCCCCCCAGCCGGCCTGCAGACGCTGATTGACGACGGCGTGATCGACGAGGTCCTGCGCCCGCTGAAAAGCGGCAAGGAGGCGTCGGTCTATGTCGTGCGCGCGGGCGACGCGGTGCGTTGTGCCAAGGTCTACAAGGACATGGCCCAGCGCAGCTTCCAGCAGCGCGCCCAGTATCAGGAAGGCCGCAGGGTGCGTGGCAGCCGTCAGGCGCGCGCCATGGGCAAGGCCAGCAAGTTCGGGCGCAGGGAAGCCGAGGCCGCCTGGAAAAATGCCGAGGTGGATGCGCTGTATCAGTTGGTGGGCGCCGGCGTGCGGGTGCCGCAGCCGTACGGTTATTTCGGTGGCGTGCTGGTGATGGAGCTGGTTACCGATGCCGACGGCCATCCGGCGCCGCAGCTCGGCAAGGTGGAGCTGTCGGCGCAGACGGCTCACGAATACCATCGAGTTCTGGTCCGCCAGATTGCGTGCATGTTGTGCGAGGGACTGATCCACGGCGACCTGTCCGAATACAACGTGCTGGTGGCGCCCGATGGCCCGGTCATCATCGATTTGCCGCAGGTGGTCAGCGCCGCGGGCAACAATGCTGCGCGCACCATGTTGCGGCGGGACGTGGGCAACATCACGATCACGCTGTCGCGGTTCGTACCGGAACTGCTCGATACCCATTACGCCGAGGAAATGTGGGCGCTGTTTGAGCGGGGCAAACTGCGGCCGGACAGCGAACTGACCGGCCACTTCGTGTTCGACGAGGGCGAGGTGGACGTCGACAGCGTGATGCAATCAATCATCGATGCGCGCGAAGAAGCCATCATTCGCCAGCAGGGGCGCGAGCTGGCGCAGGCAGAGGGTTGAGGCTGGCGCTGTTGGCGTCGGCATGGGTTACCCGCAGCACGCCGGACTCGTGATTGTCTGCGACAGCAGCAAGGAAGCCGACGCCCGCATCACCCGCGTGCTCTGGAACTACCCTGCTACCGGCGTGATGCGCCACGCCGATGCTGGCTACGACATCGCCATCGAGTGCGCGAAGGAAAAAGGCCTGAAGCTGCCGATGGTGTGAGACGGGCTTGCGGCCCGGCACACACACACCGTTGAGGCTGCGCGATTACAACCGGGTCGAGGTTGCCGTGCCGCACACATCGCCGGCGACGCTGCCATCAGGCGCGTAGGTCGTCACGTGCACCGGTCCGGAAACCGAATTGCGATCGGCGCTCATTTGCAGATCGCGCTCCACCTGCGCCGTGCCTTGCAACTGGCCGTTCACGAATGCGTAGTAGCGCAGGCTTACCGAATAACGGTTGGTACGCGGGTTGTAAGTCCAGGTGCCCATGTCGTTGGTGCGCGAGAAGTTGTTGGCGCCCTGCGGCGGAAACCTCGGCATCGCGACGGCCGTGCCGCCCTGGTTGAAGATGATCGTATTGATGACCGGGCGATCCGGGCCCGCCGATCCGCAATCCCTGACCATCGCCTTGCTCTCGTAGGCGCCGACGATGCGGTTGGCGAACCAGCCCGATGTGGTTTGCGGATCGAAGGCAGGGTTGGCTGCGGCGGCACCGGCCGCGGTCGAGATGGCCAGCAGGGCGACGCTGAGTGCGGTTTTGGTGTTCATGGTGTTTCTCCTCGTGGATGGAAGATCGGTTGCCGGTTCCTGTCAGAACCTGAATTGCATGCCCACGGATGCGGCCTCGGCGTGGCCCTGCCTGTCATAGCTCAGGCGCCAAGCCCAGTCGCCGCTGCCGGTGGCCAGATTCATTTGCAGCCAACCGGCGTTGCGTTGGCGGGGCATGCCAGCGAGTGCGAAGCTCACGTCCGGTGCGCCGGTGAAGGCGGCGCGCGCGTCGTCATTGGCATTCAGGAGTTGGCGGTAGCCGGCAGTCAGGTTGAAGCTCGTCCAGCGCCCGCTGCGGCTGCGCCAATCGGTTCCCAGCCGTACGCCGGCCAACGCGTTGACGCGTTGGTACGTGGCGGGCTGCGCGAGCAACTCGAAGCCGGTGTTGCCTTGCTCGGCGAATCCCGCGCCTTGCAGCATCGCGTAGCTCACGGCCCCGAACGGCGTGAGCTGTGCTGCGCCGATGCGGAAATCGCGCCCGGTTTCAAGGTAGGCGTGGGTCAGGCCGAAGCTGTTTTGGGCACCTGCGGCTTGGCGCACGCTGCCGAGGTCGATCTGGCGATTGAATTCCAACTGGTGGCGGCTGTAGCCGATGTCGCCGAATACGTAACTGTTTTCGCCGACGTTGTGGCGCAGATACACGTCCCATTGCGGTGACTGGTCGCGCGCGCTGCCGCCGGAGCGATCGAAGCGCAGGCGCCCATCGCTCAAGCTGAAGCTCGTTCCCACCAGCGTGCGTTCGCCGAGCCACTGGTCGAAACCTGCGCGTTCACCGCTGAACGCGCTCGTGCCTGAGGCGAGCATGGACGTTGGTGCGGACCACGAACCGGACTTTGATCCGGCGTGCAAGTTGCCGACCCGTGCCATCAGTTCCGGCGCTGGCAATGCGGCCTGTTGCAGCAAGGCATCCGCAGCGTCGGTGTAACCGTGACCCGACAAGCTGTCGAAAGTCCTGGTGGCCTGGGCGTAGTCCTGCAGCCGTTGGATCTTGCCGGCCGAGGAGAGGAATTGCCGCTGGGTCGCGGTGAGCGGCGCATTGGGCGTGTTCGCCCACGTGCCGGCGTTCGCGATTGCTGCGTCGAAATGTCCTGCCGATCGCAGCGTCACGGACTGCGCGGTGACGGCGCCCATCACTGATGCCGCCGAGATCGCGGTGGCGTCGAAGAACACGTCGTGCGTCTCGTAGCGCGGAACGCCGGTAATGAACAGCCCCGGCGAGGTCCACTGGGCGAACTGGCCGAACACGCCGCCGTCGGCGTGCAACACCTGGAGGCTGAAGGGCGCATCGGGCAGCGGATAGGGTCCCCAGTCGTCCTGGTATTGGGTGAGATACAGCGTACCGTCGAGTTCGGCGCGGCCGGTGACCGACAGGAATCCGCCGGTCGTCGCTCCGATTACTGCCAACAGAGTGCCGTTCGACGTCTGGCTGAAGTTGCCTTCGATGTGGGCAGGGACAACATCGCCGTAAATAGACGAGCCGGGGGCGAGGACGGCGTCGTTGGTCACGTCGCCGATCACCTTGTCCCAGAGAATCGTGCGGCCGTGGTTTTCCAAACTGCCTGTCATCGTGCCATATAAAAACAAGGTTCCGATCGCCTGCACGACGACGTTCGAATGCAGGGTGGCGCTGGACTCTACCATCAGGTAACCACCCTCGACGGTGGTGCCGCCGTCGAAGCGGAAATCCACAGCCGGTGGATCAAAGCTGTTCGACTCCCTGATCAGTTTCAAGTCGCCATCGCCGCGCTTGGTCAAAGCGAAATCGCTCTGGCGGCCACCGGTCATGTCCTGGTTGACTGAAATGTCAACCACACAGTCGGACGTGATGGGTGCCGGACACGCTTCGGCTGCAGGGATCGGCGGTGGGGGCGGAGGCGGGGGCGGGGGCGAAGGCGGCGGCTCAGACTGTGCAACTACCGCCGGATGCACCGTGCTGCCCCCTCCACAGGCGGTCAGCAGGACGGATGAGAGGGCAAGCAGTACGGCCGTTGCCAAAAGTTTTCTGGAAGTCATGGCGGTTCTCCCGGTAAGTATGGGTTGTCGACCTCGCCAGCGGCGTGCCCACGATCGCGCAGACACGCCAGCCGAGTCCTGCTAGATTTATGAAATGTCCTGAATTTCGCTGAAGGGAACGATGGATTGGGGCAGGCGCCATTACGAGTTTTCCGGCTTTCGGCTGGACGTCATTTCCCGGGAACTGTTCGGCCCGGATGGCGCACCGATTCCGCTGACGTCGAAGGCGTTGGACGTTCTGGCCTACCTGATCGAGCGCCGCGACAGCGTGGTCGACAAGGATGAATTGCTGGCGGCAGTCTGGAACGGCAGGATCGTCGAGGAAAACAACCTGACCCAGGCGATCTCGGCGGTGCGGCGTGCGTTCGGAGCCGGCATCGGCGACCACCGCTACATCGTGACCGTGCCCGGGCGCGGTTACCGGTTTGTCGCCGAGATCGGCGAGAACGGTGCCGCGGGTTCCAACGTCACCCCGTTCCGGTCACACGCGCCGAAAACGCTTGCGGTATTGCCGTTCCGGTCGTTGTCGTCGGGGCCGCGCGACGAACTGTTCGAGTTGGGACTTGCCGAAACGCTGATTACGAGGCTCAGCCATTCCCGGGAATTGCGCGTGAGCGCGCTCGCGTCCTCGCAACACCTGGGCAGGGAGGTGCAAGATCCCATCGAAGCGGGCCGGCAGCTCGGTGCGGCGTACGTCATCGATGGCTCGGCGCAACAAGCCGCCGGGAATGTGCGGATCAATGTGCGCCTGCTCTCGGTCGCCGATGACGCGACATTGCATGCCGACACGTACGACGTCGGCGCCGGCAACGTGTTCGCGATGCAGGACAGGATTTCCGCCGCGGTGGCCGGAGCCTTGGCGCTCAAGCCGATCGTCGTGCCAGAACGAGCGTGCAGCCCTTGCGATGGCGACGACCCGGCCGCCTATCGCGCCTACCTGCGCGGCTATTACCTGCTGCAGCGTCCGAGCGAGGCAAACCTCACGGAGGCCCTGTCGGCCTTTCGCCGCACCCTCGAACTCGATACGGCTTGCACCCGCGCCTACGCCGGCATGGCCTTGGCGTATCGCGGGCTGGTGCATCTGGATCGCGAGCCGGATGAAATGTTCGGCCTGGCCAAGGCCGCCGTCGCCCAGGCCTTGAAGCTCGACCCGGATTCGCCCGAGGCGCTCGCTGCGCAGGGCCGCAACCGGCAGCTGTATGACTGGGATTGGGCGGGTGCCGAGGCTGCGTTGAAACGCGCGATCGAATTGAATCCGAGCCTCGTGGAAGCGCGCCTTGCCTGTGGCCACCTGCTGGTGAACCTGGGACGCTTCGATGAAGGCTTGGAGCAGGTGCGCGAGGCCCGCGCGCTCGATCCGTTGTCGCCGCTGGTCAATTCGCTGCTCGCCGGTTTCCTCACCGCTGCACGACAACCCGAGGCCGCACACAAGCAGCTGCAGCGTGCGTTGGACCTGCAACCCGACTTCTGGATCGCGTTGCAGGTTCGTGGCGGGATGGCACTCGATCGCGGTGACGTCGCAGCCGCCATCGCCGATTTCCAGCGTGCGGTCGAGAGCTCCCATCGCGCCAGCCAGATCCTGGTGGTGTTGGCGATCGCGTGTGTTCAAGCCGGTGACCGTGTGCAGGCGCAGGCGATTCTGGATGAACTGGTGGGACGCCGCGCCGCCGGTTATGTCCCCGCCACCAGCGTCGCCGCCGTCGCCGCCGCGTTGGGCGATACCGGTGTGGCACTGGGCGAGCTGGAGCGCGCGCATCGCGAGCGCGACATCCGCATGGCGTTCCTGAAGGTCGATGCACGCTGGAACGTGCTGCGCTCACAACTGCGCTTCCAGGTATTGGCGCAGCGCATGGGTTTGGTAAGCGACCGGGGTTATAGTCGCCTTTGACCGGCAGCTGGTGAGGTGAACGCCATGCAGACAACAGCCGCACCCGCAGATTCGATCCGCCAGTTGCTTGAAGAGCAAGTCAGCGCGTGGAACACAGGCGATGCGCAAGGCTGGTGCAAGGACTTCACGGCCGACGCCGCGTTCGTCAACATCCTCGGCATGCGCTTCGAGGACAGGGACGCCAACGCGCGCCGCCATGCCGAGCTGTTCGCCGGCATCTTCCAGGGCAGCCATCTTGAAATGCAGGAGCTGAAGGTGCGCGTATTCGGGGAGGTCGCCGCGACCGCCGGTGCCGTCCTCGACTTGACGCACTTCCACAAGCTGCCGCCCGGCATCCGGCCTTCAGTTGGCGACGACCTGCTCCGCACGCGCATGCATTACGTACTGATCCATGAAACAGGCCGCTGGCAGATCGTCTTTTCGCAAAACACCGCCGTCGCGCCGTTGCCTCCGGCGGGATGACGCAGGTACTGGCCGGGCAGTTTGCCGTGGAACCCGGGTGCTTCGGCGAGGTGGAAAGGCGGGAGTTGGTGCGTGGTCGAGTAGAGCTGGATTGGGCGGAGGTCAGCGGGTTGCTCACCGCACCAGCCACGCGTCGATGGTGGATTTGGGTAGCGGGAAGTAACCGTTGGTGATCGCCGGTGCCGTGGCGGACGGGTCTACCTCAAGGTGGACGTGCCAGTGGCCTGTCAATTTGATCTGGAAGCAGTCGTCGATCTCGTGCAAATCGTCCTTGTGGACGGATTCCATGCCTTGCAACAGCGTGCGCTTGGCGCTTGCCTTGGCGGCAGTCCTGTTCGGCGCGCCAAAGAAACCCCATGCGTGGCGTTCGCCGAATTCACCTGCGCGGTAGCCACCGATGTTGATGAAATACAGATGCAAGCCATTGTCCGGTGGCGTCCGCGACACCTTCACGCGGTAGCCGTCGACACTGTCGAGGAAGCACCAAGCATCTACGTGCAGGCCGTGCGGGTCGCCGAACCAGCTCGCGAGCAGTTGTTCGTGTACCGCTTCGAGTGAATCGCCCACCGCGAAGGCGACATCGTGCAATTCGGTTCGTGCGCGAGGTGCGGTGCCACCGAGCACGCAGGCGATCAATCGGGTCATGGATGATCCAGCGATGCCCTATGCCGATTCCGGCAGCGGCGCGTTGGCGGGCTTCAATCGCACCAGGCGCAGCAACAGGACCAACAACAGGCAGGAGATGATGCCGAGGCTGGC
>DZCM01000014.1:0-34532 GCA_022730295.1 Rhodanobacter sp.
GTTGCCGCCGAGCAAGCCGAAGCCGAGCGCGTTGCCGCCGAGCAAGCCGAAGCCGAGCGCGTTGCCGCCGAGCAAGCCGAAGCCGGGCGCGTCGCCGCCGAGCAAGCCGAAGCCGGGCGCGTCGCCGCCGAGCAGGCTGAACAGGAACGCGCGGCTGCCGCGAAAGCGGAAGCCGAGCGTATTGCGGTGGCCCGCGAAGTGGCTGCCCGCGAAATTGCCGCACACGCCTTGCCCGCATTCCCGGACGATGTGCAGCCCGAGGGTGCGCTCGACATCGAGAATCTCGATCCCGAGCTCGCAGGCCTGTTCACCGAGGAAGCTGGCGAGTTGCTGGACGCCAGCGACGGCCTGTTGGTCACGTTGCGCAGAGCGACGGACGACGTCGAAAGCGTGCGCGGGCTGCAGCGCAACCTGCACACGCTCAAGGGCGGTGCGCGTGTGGTCGGCCTCTCCGCCGTGGGCGATCTCGCGCACGCGATGGAAACACTGCTGGAACAGATCGCCGACCACAAGCGTGCGCTCGCACCCATCGAGGTCGATTCGCTTGAGCGCGGGTTCGACCGCCTGCAGGACATGGTGCATCGTGTCGCGGAAGGCCAGGCCATCGCCACGCCGGTGCATGCGATCGAACGCTTCGATGCGCTTGCCAGCGGACGCCCGATTGCCGGCGTCGAGGTTGCAGCGCAACGTCCGGAACCGGTTGCCGCCTCGGCACCCACGCCGGTTCCTGCTCCGCGTCCGGCCCCCGCACCGGTCACCGAGGCCGAAGTACGTGCGCCGGCGGAACTGATCCGCGTGCGCTCGGACCTGCTCGACTCGATGGTCAACGCGGCCGGCGAAGCGTCGATTTACCGCGCGCGCCTCGAACAGCAAGTCAGCAACTTCCGCTTCAACCTGGTCGAACTGGACCAGACCGTCGCACGTTTGCGCGAACAGTTGCGCAAGCTCGAAATCGAAACCGAAACCCAGATCCTTTCGCGCTACCAGCGCGAGAACGAGGCTGGCGAAGGCGCGACCTTCGACCCACTTGAACTCGACCGCTTCTCGAACTTGCAGCAGTATTCGCGCGCACTGGCCGAATCGGTCTCGGATTTGGCCTCGATCCAGGACATCCTGGATGACCAGACCCGCCAGTCCGAGACGTTGCTGCTGCAACAGTCGCGCGTGAACTCGGACTTGCAGGATGGCCTGATGCGCACGCGCATGGTGCCGTTCGAATCGACGGTGCCGAACCTGCGCCGCACCCTGCGTGGTGCTGCCGATGAACTCGGCAAGCGCGCGCAGTTGCGCGTCGTCGGCGCGCAGGGCGAGATGGACCGCAACGTGCTCGAGCGCATGAAGGCGCCGTTCGAACACATGCTGCGCAACGCGCTGACCCACGGCATCGAGGATCCCGCGCAGCGCGTGGCTGTCGGCAAGCCGATGGAAGGCACGGTCACGATCGAAGTGGGCCGCCGCGGTACCGAAGTGCTGGTGCGGGTCTCCGACGATGGTGCCGGTTTCAACCGTGACGCGATCCGCGCCAAGGCGATCGAGCGCGGCTTGCTGGCGCCGGACGTGCCCGTGTCGGATAACGAGCTGTACAACTTCGTCCTGCAGACGGGCTTCTCCACCGCCGGCGAGGTCAGCCAGTTGGCCGGCCGTGGCGTCGGCATGGACGTGGTCGCCAACGAAATCCGCCAACTCGGCGGCTCGCTCTCGATCGAGTCGGAGCGCGGCCAGGGAACCTCGTTCAACATCCGGCTGCCATTCACGTTGGCAGTCACGCAGGCCATTACCGTGCGCGCGGCCGAAACGGTCTTCGCGGTGCCAATGACATCGATCCAGGCGGTGTCGCGCATCCATCGCGAGGAAATGGCCGAGCGCGTCGCCAGCGGCGACCTCAAGGTCGAATACGTTGGCGAAGACTACGCGTTGTACGATCTCAGCGAATTGTTGGGGTTCCCCTCCGCGAAGATTCCGGAAGAGAACGCCGGGCAATTGCCACTGTTGATGGTGCGAGCGGGCGACCTGCGTGCCGCGATCCGTATCGATACCGTGATCGGGTCGCGCGAAATCGTGGTCAAGCCGGTCGGCCCGCAGATCAGCAATGTGCCGGGCATGTTCGGCGCCACCATCATGGGCGACGGCTCGGTGATGTTGATCCTCGATCTTGCCCCGCTGGTTCGACATTTTGTCGCAAGCCGTGCCGCGGCCGCACTCGCGCTGACCACGGAGCAGGAGAGCGGCGTGGTGGCGCCGGCCGAACCGGCGCAGCCTGCGCCGGCGGAACGCGGCCCGAGTCTGGTCATGGTGGTGGACGATTCGATCACCATGCGCAAGGTCACCACGCGCGTGCTCGAACGCGAGAACTTCGAAGTCATCACGGCAAAGGATGGCGTGGATGCGCTGGAGATGCTGCAGGATCGCGTCCCGGACGTGATGCTGCTCGACATCGAGATGCCGCGCATGGATGGCTACGAATTGGCGACGCACATGCGCAACGACGTGCGCTTCCGCCAGGTGCCGATCATCATGATCACCTCGCGCATGGGCGAAAAGCATCGCCAGCGCGCATTTGAAATCGGCGTCGATCGCTACCTCGGCAAGCCATACAGCGAACCGGACCTCCTGCGCCATGTCGCCGAGATCCTGGAGGCGGGGCGTGGCTGACCAGGCAGCCCGCGCCTTGCCGCGCATCGCGTTCGTGTTTGGCGACGCGTCGCTGGCCGAGCACGTGCGCGACGCGGTGACCGGATATGCTGAAATCACCTATTCCGTGCCCGCGCAGGATTTCGATGCGGCCCGCCTCGCCGACGCGCAAGTGGCGTCTGCGCTGGTGAACGTCGATGGTGGCGACTGGCTCGATGAAGTCGAATCGCGCCTGGGTGCTGCCGGTGTCCCGGTGGTGTTCAACGACCCCGGCTATTCGTGCGGGCTCGATGGTTGGGACCGTGCCCGCTGGCTGCGCCACCTGACTGCAAAGTTGTGCGGCAGCCAAGACTTTGATCCGCCGCGGCCGGCTGCCGGTGCGACTGAGCCGGCGGCAGCACTTGCGGAAGACGTTGCGCCCGCTGCAGGTGAAGCGACGGCTGGGAATGCATCCGTGGCAACGAATGTTGCCGATACCGCAGGAGATGCCGTGGCGGACGAACAACCATCAAGCTCCAGTGACGCGGTAGCCGAACGGCCGCTGTCGCCGCGTGAAATTGAAACCATGACGGCGAACTTCGTGGCCGCGCCCGGGCAACACACCGAATCGGCTTCCGCATGGCAGCCGACCGCCGTCACCGTACACGTCTCGACGCCGCCTTTCGTTCCGGTCAGCTTGCCAGAAACCACGGTGCAATCCGAGCCGGCCGTATTCGATCCTGACGTATTCGAACAGTACGTGTCCGAGCCGGACGCCGCGGTCCCCGGGGAAGCCCCGCAGCCTGCAAGCGATGCGCCCCGGCCGCCAGAGCCGTATCCGACGGCGGACCCGCTGGACGTGGATACCGAAGCGTTGTCGGCCATGATCGACGAGCGCCTTGCGCAACCCGAACCATCGGTGGGCATGCGCGCAGCATGGGACGCGCCGGATGCAGCGACCGGCGACACCCCTGCGCATGCTGCAGCGTCGCCACTGGGCGAGCCTGAGCCACCGGTCCTGAAAGCTGGCGACGGAAACTCGATGCCCGTGGCTTATGCCGTAGCAGTGCCTGCCGACGATCCGGATGCCGACGTCTTGGCCAGCTTGCCGTCGCTCGATGACTGGCAGTTGCTCGACGCCGACGCCATTCCTGCAGTGGCCAAATCCGGGAGCACGCCGGTGGCACCTGATCTGCCCGAGAGTATTTCCAGCCTTACGCTGGTGCCCATGGATCCCCTGGGCCTGGGTATGCCCATCAACACCGATCCTATCGAACGCTGGATCGACGACGGCGCCGGCCGGACCAAGCCCAAGGGCGATGGAGACAAGGCATGAATGAAGTCCCGGAGCTGCCGCGCGAAATTCGCGGCGTCATGCTGTCTGTCACCGGTGGCCGTGTGCTGGTGCCCAACACCACGATGGCCGAGGTCATTTCCTACGCCAAGCCCGAACCCGTGCGCGGGGCGCCGCCATGGTTGTTGGGCCGCCTGACATGGCGCGGCTGGGGTTTGCCGGTGCTGGCATTCTCGTCCTTGGCCGGCGCGGCCGGTGGCGGCGAGGCGACCGAGAACGCACGCGTTGCGATCCTGAAAGCATTGAGTGGACACCCCAGACTGCCCTATTTCGGCGTGTTGAGCCAGGGCTTCCCGCGCCTGACCCTGATTTCCCAGGCCATCATGAAGCCCGACGAGGGCGCCGGCGCCGAGGCGCTGCCGACAGGCGTGCGCGAGCGGGTGATCGTGCATGATGAAGCAGCCTGGATTCCCGATCTTGCCGCGGTCGAGAGCCTGCTGGTGGAGGCGTTGACAGTTGCCGCTTGAGCGCATCGCAACGCGCAATGCCGAGGTCGGCGACGGCCTGAGCGTACGCCGCGCGCTGCCCGGCAAGCAGCGCCGGATGGTCGGCGCGTGGTGTTTTCTCGACCACCTCGGGCCGATTGACTATCAAGCTGGCGGCGGCCTGACCGTCGGACCGCATCCGCATATCGGCTTGCAGACATTCACGTGGATGCTCGAGGGTGAGGTCATCCATCGCGACAGTCTCGGCAACCAGCAGACGATTTCGCCTGGCCAGGTCAACCTGATGACTGCTGGCGGCGGCATCTCGCACTCCGAAGATTCTCCGCCCGGCCGCGGCGGACGCGCGCATGCCGTGCAGCTGTGGATCGCGCTGGACGAAGCGCATCGCCACGGCGCGCCCGCCTTTCGCAACTATCCAGTGCTGCCGGTGAGCGATCGAGACGGTTGCCGCATCACGCTGCTGGCCGGTTCGCTCTTCGGGCAGCGCGCACCCGTGGAGGTGTTTTTGCCCTTGCTCGGCGTGGACATCGCGCTGCAACGCGCGACCACGCTCGAAGTGCCGTTGGATCCGGTGTTCGAACATGCCGCACTGGTGCTCGAAGGCGAAGTGTCGATCGCCGGCGAATCCGCTGGACCCGGCATGCTCGTGTATCTGGGCAGTGCGCGCGATGCCGTTTCGTTGCACTGCACGGCGCCAGCCCGGATGGTTCTGATAGGCGGCGCGCCATTTGGTGAAGACATCCTGTTGTGGTGGAACTTCGTTGCCCGCACGCAGCAGGAGCTGGCCGACGCCGTGCACGATTGGAACCATGGTACGCGTTTCGGTGAAGTCCACGGCAGCCCGTCGCGGCGCTTGGTGGCGCCGGATGTCGCGCAACTCAAGTTGCGAACGCCGGATCGTTGAGCTTGCGTCAAAGGTCGCCGTAGATCGCTTGCAAGGCAGCGATCGCCGCAAGCCCCGCGGTTTCGGTGCGCAGGATGCGCGGGCCCAGCGACAGGTTGGCGAATCCTGCCGCGTGCAGTGCGGGGAGATCGCTGTCGCCGAAGCCGCCTTCCGGACCCACCGCGAGCGTGGCGCGAGACGTGGGTTGCAATGCACGTGCGGCGCAGCCTTCGCCGGGATGCAGAACCAATCGTGTTGAGCTGGTATCCGCGTCGAGCGCGGCCAGCCATGCGGCGAGCGGTTGCGCCGCGTGCAATGCCGGCACGACGGCGCGGCCGGACTGCTCGCAGGCGGCAATCGCGACAGCCCGCCAGTGTTCGAGGCGTTTGGCTGCGCGGGCCTCGTCCAGCTTCACTTCACTGCGTTCGGTCAGCAGCGGCACGATTGCCGCGACGCCCAGCTCGGCAGCCTTCTGCACGATCCAGTCCATCTTCTCGCCGCGTGCCAGCGCCTGCGCCAAAGTGATGCGCAGCGGCGACTCGGTGCTGATGGCCTGGCGCGATTCGATCTGCACCACGGCGTCGCGGCCGTTGGCCGAGGTCAGGCGTGCCGGATAATCATGGCCATCGCCATTGAACAACGTGAGCGCATCGCCGGCGCGCAAGCGCAACACGCGCACCACGTGGGCCGCGGCCGGCGCGGGCAAGCTGACTTCGGCACCAGGCTGCAAGGCAGCGGCGACATGGATGCGGATGTTGCGCATGGGGCGTGGAACTCGTCCGGAGCGATTGCGGTCTCAAGTATGAACGAAACCTGTTGCGCTGGAAGCGGGTACGTACCCGCGCCTGCATGAAGGTGGACAATGAGACGGCAAGCATCGGAGGTATCAACATGAACACCAAATTGCTCGTCATGGCCTTGGCCGCCGCAGGTGCCGCGGCGGCGGTTTCCGCGTCGGCATTCGCGGGGCAAGCGGCGCCGAGTCGAAACACGGTCAGCCAGACCAACGCGACCACGGCTCCTGCGGACGCTCGGGCCAAGGCCCAGCGTGCCGTGCCGGCGCCCGGCAGCCGCCTGTGCATCCAGAGCACCGGCAGCCTCATTCCGCCGAAGCAAGGCCAGTGCCTGCCGGTGGCTGGGAACAGCTACAGCCAGCAGGACATCCAGCGCACCGGTGCCAACAACATTGGACAGGCGCTGCAGATGCTGGATCCATCCGTCACCGTGCATGGTCACTGAACGCGCCAGTCCGTAGCCACGTCGATGGCTGCGAGCGCGACCGCGACCATGCGGTCGATGTCACTCTCGTCGATGCAGTATGGTGGCAGGAAGTAGACCGTATCGCCGAGCGGACGCAGCAACATTGCATGCGCGAGTGCGTGGCGATAGAAGCGCAGGCCACGCCGCTCGGCGCCCGGCCATGGCATGCGGGTGGCCTTGTCCGCCACCAGGTCCAGCGCGGCAATCATGCCTGTCTGACGCAGGTTGGCGACGTGCGGATGCGCGCGCAGTGGTTCGAGCCGTTTGGCCAGATGCGCCGCAAGTTCGAGGTTGCGTTGCAATACCGGCTGTTCGGCGAAGATCGCCAACGATGCCAGGGCGGCCGCGCAGGCAATCGGGTTGCCGCCGAAAGTGTGCGAGTGCAGGAAGGCGTTGTTGGCTGCGTAGTCGCCGAGGAATGCCGCGTACACGTTCGCTGTCGTCAGCACGGCTGACATCGGCAGCGCACCGCCGGTCAGCCCCTTCGACAGGCACATGAAGTCGGGCGTGATGGCGGCCTGCTCGCAGGCGAACAAAGTGCCGGTGCGGCCGAAGCCCACCGCGATCTCGTCGGCGATCAGGTGCAGGTCGAATTCGTCGCACAGTGCGCGCAAGCCCGCAAGATAAAGCGGCGAGTGCATGCGCATGCCGCCGGAGCACTGCACCAGGGGTTCAATGATCACGGCGCAGGTCTCGTGCGCATGCCGTTCCAGTAGCGTGCGCATGTCGCCGAGGCGCCGGCGCGCCACGTCATCGGCAGTCTCGCCTGCTTCGGCATCAAGCCAGTCTGGCGAGGGCGCGACGATCGGCTCAAGCAGCAGCGGCCCATACACCGCACGGTACAGCGGCAGGTCGCTGACGCTGAGCGCGCCCAGCGTTTCGCCGTGGTAGGCGTTGCTCAGCGCAATGAAATGCGTGCGCTGCGGCTGACCGCTGTTGTGCCAATAGTGGAAACTCATCTTCAAGGCGATTTCCACCGCGCTGGCGCCATCGCTGGCGTAGAACACCCGTTCAAGGCCCGGCGGGGTGATTCGTACCAGCTCTTCGGACAGGCGCAGCCCCGGCTCGTGGGTGAAGCCCGCGAACATCACGTGATTGAGCGTGGCGGCCTGCTCGGCCACGGCAGCCGCAATGCGTGGATTGGCGTGGCCGAACAGGTTGCTCCACCACGAGCTGATGCCGTCGAAATAACGGTTGCCTTCAGCATCGATCAGCCACGCGCCGTCGCCACTCGCGATCGGGATCAACGGCAGCGCGCCGTCGTGTTCGCGCATCTGGGTGCATGGATGCCAGTTGTGGGCGAGGTCGCGTGCAGCCAACGCGGCGTTGCTGTGGGCCAGTGTCTTCATCGCGGCATGATCGCGGCGATGACGCTGCAGCTCAAGCACGGCTAAGCTTGGAGGATGGACACGAACGTCGATGCCCCATTCCTTGATCACGCGCTGGCCGTGGCGTTGGACGCCGCGCGTGCCGCCGGCGAGCGCATCGAACATCACTTCGATCGAGGCGTCGAGATTGAACTGAAACCGGATGCAACCCCGGTGACGGTCGCCGACCGCGAGGCCGAGGATCTCATTCGCGCCACCATCCTGCAGGCGTTTCCGGATCACGCGATCTACGGCGAGGAACGCGGGCGCAGCGGGCACGGCGAATTCCTGTGGCTGGTCGATCCGCTGGATGGCACCAAGAGTTTCGTGCGTCACACGCCGTACTTTTCCACCCAGATCGCGTTGATGCATGCCGGTGAACTGGTGCTGGGCGTGTCGCACGCGCCAGTCTACGGTGAGTCCATGTGGGCGCGACGCGGCGGCGGCGCATTTCTGGACGGCCAGCGCGTGCAGGTTGCGCAATCGTGTAGTGTCGCCGAAGCTGCACTTTCGCTCGGCAACATCAAGTCGCTGACCCGCGACAGCCATCGCTGGGGTGCGTTCGGTGAATTGCTGGGTGACGTCAACCGGGTGCGCGGCTACGGCGACTTTTGCCATTACCACCTGCTTGCGCGGGGCGCGCTGGATGTGGTGGTCGAATCCGACGTCAACATTCTCGACATTGCGGCACTCGCCGTGATCGTGCGCGAGGCCGGGGGCGCCTTCACCGACCTCGACGGTGCCGGTCTGACGTTGGCCACGACCAGCGTGCTGGCGGCGACCGCGGGGCTGCATGCCACGGTGCGCGACCGGCTGCGGCGGGCCGAAGAAACTTCCGGGACTTGACAAAAGCGCCAAATGTGTCACGTTTGTAACAGTTTCCTGCAGCAGGCCAGGCCGGTTCCCCGTAGACAAGGAGAATGACGTGTCCGTAACCAAGGTCATTGAATTGAGTGCATCCTCGCCAAAGGGTATCGAAGATGCAGTGCGGCATGGGCTTGAGAAGGCCGCCAAGACCGTAAAAAACATGCGCGGCGCGTGGGTCAACGACATCAAGATTTCCACGGATGCGGATGGCACCATCCGCGAATGGCGGGTCAACATGCGGATCAATTTCGAGGTCGATTGATGCAAACATGGATTGCGTGGCCGGCCCGGCCGGGCCGGCCGCAGAGTGAGGGCGTGCGGGCGTCTGCAACGGAGCGGATACAACGATGAGTGCCGTGACATGGTCCGTCGGATGTCTTGAGGACGATCAGGACCAGGCCGAGTTGTTGCGGCTTTGGCTTGAACACGCCGGGTACGCTTGCGCGTTGTTCAGCAATGCCACCGATTTTCGCCGGCGCCTTGGCAGTGAAGCTGTCGACCTGCTGTTGCTGGATCGCAGCCTGCCGGACGCAAGCGGCATTGATGTGCTGACCTTCATACGCCAGTCGTCCAATGCCAGTTTGCCCGTGATTTTCCTCACTGCAAGTGGTGATGAATCCGACATCGTCGAAGGCCTCGCCGCGGGCGCGGATGACTACGTCGTCAAGCCGCCCAAACAAGGTGAACTGTTGGCGCGGGTGGCCGCCGTGTTGCGCCGCCGCGGCGCTGACCAGGACGGCTCCGATGTGCTGGAAATGCCGCCGTACCGGCTCGACTCACAGCGTCGCCAGATCCTGATTGACAGTGTTTCAGTGGAGTTGACCCAGCGCGAATACGAACTGGCGAATTACCTGTTCCGCCGTCAGGGGCGCATCGTCAGCCGCGATGCGCTGCTGGAAAATGTCTGGAATCTCGCGGGTGACGTCACCACCCGCACCGTCGATACCCACATCAGCCGCCTGCGCAAGAAGCTCGGCCTGTCCGGCGAAAACGGCTGGCGGCTGACGGCGGTGTACCAGCATGGGTATCGCATCGAGCAGATTTGATGCGTGCGGCCGGCAACACTGCTTCGAGCGAAACATCCAGCCAGTACACTGGTGACTTTGGGCGAAGCAAGAACTGTCGTGCGACTTCAAGCAGAGATCCTCGAAAAGCTGCAACGCTTGCACGCAGCTGCATGCGCGAGTGGTGATCCCGAACCCAATGCGATGACGGTCGCCACGGCCGATCCGGATGGCCGGGTGCATGCGCGCATCGTGCTCATGAAGACGTTCGACGAGCGCGGTTTGACCTTCTTCACGCGCTACGACGGCGACAAGGGCGTGCAACTGGCGGTCAACCCGCGCGTCGCGCTGTGCCTGTATTGGCGGCACCTTGCTCCTGCGGTACAAGTTCGCGTCGAAGGCCGCGCGAAAAAAATGTCCGCGACGGAATCCGACGCGTATTTTGCGAGTCGCGAGCGCTTGAGCCAACTCGGCGCATGGGCATCGTTGCAGTCGCAAACCCTGCCCGATCGTGGGGTGCTGGATACCCGGATCGCCGACTTCGAACGCAAGTTCGCCGGGCGCGAGGTGCCGCGTCCGGACGAGTGGGGCGGCTACCGCGTGGTGCCCGATCTGGTCGAGTTCTGGCATGCCGGCGAGCATCGCTGGAACGAACGCGAACGTTGGGAACAGGATGGCGGCGACTGGCACCAGCGGTTGCTGTACCCGTGAGCCACGGCCCGCGCCGGATCGTTTGCCTTACTGAAGAACCGACTGAGGTCCTGTATGCGCTCGGCGAGCAAGACCGCATCGTCGGTATCTCCGGCTTCACGGTACGTCCGCCGCGCGCGCGCAAGGAAAAGCCCAAAGTCTCGGCGTTCACCAGTGCGAAGATCGACCGGATCCTCGCGCTCAAGCCCGACATGGCCATCGGGTTTTCCGACATTCAGGCCGACATCGCACGCGAGTTGATCAAGGCGGGCGTCGAGGTGTGGATCAGCAATCACCGCTCCGTCGACGGCATCCTCGCCTACGTGCGCCGCCTGGGTGCCCTGGCCGGCGCGGCGGACAAGGCCGCGGCTTATGCCGGCCAACTTGAGGCACACGTCGAGGCGGTGCGCGCCGCCGGCGCCGTGCTCCCGCGTCATCCGCGCGTGTATTTCGAAGAATGGGATGAGCCGCTGATCACTGGCATCCAGTGGGTGGCGGAATTGATCCGCATCGCCGGTGGCGACGACGTGTTTCCTGAGCGCGCTGCGGAGTCGCTGGCGAAGCAGCGCATCCTCGCCGACCCGATGGAAGTTGTGCGGCGTCAGCCGGACATGATTCTCGCGTCATGGTGCGGCAAGAAGTTCCAGCCGGGCGCGGTGGCGGCGCGCGCCGGGTGGGATGCCATTCCCGCCGTGCGGGACGGCGAGCTGCACGAGATCAAATCACCGATCATCCTGCAGCCAGGCCCGGCGGCGCTCACCGACGGGCTGGATGCGCTGCATGCCGTGATCGCGCGCTGGGCGTGTGGTACACGCTCCTGACACGACGTCCCTGTTTCTTTCCGCCCGCCTGACCCGCGCCGGCACGCGATCGGCAAGCGGCCAGGACAGGTGAGGCAACACGAAGTTGCCGAACCCACCGCCACAGGCGCCAATGGCTTTGGCTACTTTCGCCGAAACGAAAGTAGCTCGCTCGCTTGGCGAGCGAAACTGCTCAAATGCGATGCCCAAGATCCAGCAACCACGCCACGGCGAGCGTTTCGAACAGCAGGATCGCCAGGATCGCCAGCGCGGGTGAAAAGTCGAAGCCGCCGATCAGCGGCAGCAGTTTGCGGAACGGCTTCAGCACCGGCGCGACGATCTTGCCGAGCAACGGCACCAGCGCATTGCGCGGATCGACGTTGACGTAACTCAACAACGCCCACGCGAAGATCATCACGAGGTAGACGATCGCGAAGAAATTTAGCAGGTCGGCGACACCCAGCAGCAGTGCGCCGGCGTTCGACGACCAGAATCCGGGCACGACGAAACGCAACAGGAAGTTTTTGGCGACCTCGAGTAGCCAGATGATCAGCAAGGCCGCGAGGTTGATGCGTCGCAGGGTCGGAATGACGGGCCGCAGCGGCGTGAGGATCGGGTTGGTGGCGCGATACAGGAACTGGCAGATCGGGTTGTAGAAGTCCGCACGCGTGGCTTCAGCGAGCAGCCGGAATGCGAACAGCGCCACCACGGCGCCGAACAGGAACTGGATCAGCAGTATCAGGGCGTTGGCGAGGTAGATCATTCCGCGAGATCCAGTTCGGCCGACATCTCGGCAGCGCGTCCCCGCGCTGCTTCCAGCGCGTGTTCGACCAGCGCGCGCAGCTCGCCTTGCTCGAACGTCTCCAAGGCCGCAGCGGTGGTGCCGTGCGGGGAGCTAACTCGGCGGCGCAGCTCCGCCGGCGCTTCGCCGCTTTCCATCAACATGCGTCCGGCGCCGAGGCAGGTTTGCGCCGCCAGCGCGCGCGCGGTCTCGCGCGGCAGGCCCAGCTTCACGGCGGCATCTTCCATGGCCTCGACCAGCAGGAAGAAATACGCCGGGCCCGAACCGGACAATGCCGTCACGGTGTCCATCTGCGCCTCGTCATCGATCCAGCGCACGCTGCCGGCGGCCTCGAAAAGCTGCGTCGCCAGTGCGCGTTGTGCCGCAGCGACGTTGCCGTTCGCGCACAGTCCGGCAGCGCCGGCGCCAACCAGCGCCGGCGTGTTCGGCATGCAGCGAACAATGGCGTGCTGCAAGCCCAGCAGTCGTTCGAGTTGCCCGATGCGGATGCCGGCGGCGATGGAAATGACCAGCGGATTGGCTCCGCGCAGCGAGCCGGCCAAGGTGGTGCAGACTTCGCCCAGCACCTGTGGCTTCACCGCCAGTACCACGCAATCGGCACCGTCGACGGCGTCCGCGTTTCCCGGAAACGTTTGCACCCCGAATTCCTGCGCCAGTGCGTCGCGCGCCTCGGCGCGCGGCTCGGCGACCCGGATCGAAGCGGCTTGTGCGCCGCGGGCAATCTGCGCGCCGATCAGGCTGCGCGCCATGTTGCCGCCGCCGATGAAGGCGAGGGTTGGGGGTTGGCGGCTGGGGGATGGGGACTTGAGATGCTCGATCATCGCCTGAACGCTCAACGTTGCGAACGTTGATTGTAATGGGGATGCGTTGTGTGCCTGGTGCGTCCGCGCGCCGCATGCCCTTCCCGAGTCCCGATGTCCGAGTCAGCCCTGTGCCGCCAGTTTGCGGCGCAACCGTTCGGCCTTGCGCGCTGCCTTGCGTTCGCGCCGGCGGCGGGAACGATTGGCGAACACGAGATAGATCGCCGGGGTCGAGAGCAGGGTCAGGCTTTGCGAGAAAATCAGGCCACCGAACATGGCGATGCCGAGCGGGCGACGCAGGTCGGCGCCGGTGCCGAAGCCGACCAGCAGCGGCACCGAGGCCAGGATCGCGACCATCGTGGTCATCATGATCGGGCGAAACCGCACCAGGCAGGCCTCGCGTACCGCATCCAGCGGCGCCTTGCCTTCGCGCTCGGCGACGAGGGCGAAGTCGATCATCATGATCGCGTTCTTCTTCACCAGTCCAATCAGCAGGATCAGCGCCATGATCGCGACGATCGAGAGTGGCGTGCCGGTGACCTTGAGCGCCAGCAGGGCGCCGACGCCCGCGGCTGGCAAGGTCGAGAGGATCGTGACCGGGTGGATCAGGTTTTCGTACAGCATGCCGAGCACCAGGTACACCGCGAGGATCGCGCCCAGCAGCAGCAGCGGCATCATCGCCATTTGCTGCTCGAAGCGGCGGAAGAAATCGCCCATCCCGAGCTTGATGTCGCCGGGCAAACGCATTTCGGCGATCGTCTTGTTGATCTGTGCCGTCGCCTCGCCCATGCTGACTCCGGGCGCGAGATTGAACGACAGCGACATGCTGGTCATCTGGTTGATGTGCTCGATTTCGCTGGGCGCGACGGTGGCTTCCTGATGCGCGATCGCGCTGATCGGGATCATCTGCCCGCTGGATGAGCGCACCTTGATGCGGTCCAGCGCGGCCGGTGATGCGGTCTGCGATGGCAGTGCGGTCATCACCACTTGATACTGGTTGTTGCCGGAATAGATCGTCGAGATCGGGCGCTGGCCGAAGGCGTTGTAGAGTGCATCGTCGACCGCGGCCATCGACACGCCCAGCCGCGAGGCCTTGGCCCGGTCGACCACCATGTTCTGCATCAGCGAACCATGGTCGAGATCGGTGCCGATGTTGCGGAACACCGGATTCTTCTTCAGTTGCGCCTGCAGCTTCGGCAGCCATTCCTCGAGTTCGAGCGCGCTGTTGCTCTGCAGGTTCACGCTGTATTCCCCGCCCTGACTGGTGCCGCCACCATCTCCGCCAAGGTCCTGCAGGGCGCGGAAGCGCACGTCGAGATCGGGGTACTTGTCGACTTTGGCCGACAGCCGCGCCACGACCTCCTGGGTGGAGTCCTTGCGGCCGTGGCCCATCGGCTTCAGCTGCACGCTGAACCAGCCGCTGGCGCCGCGGCGGCTGGTGCCGATCGACGCGCCGACGTATTCAACGGCGGGATCGGCGCGCAAGGTTTTCACCAGCGTGCTGGTACGCCTTTCGAGATCCGCGAACGACATCGTCACACCGCCGCTGGCGCGGCCCCAGATCAAGCCGGTGTCCTGCGGCGGGAAGGCGGTGCCGGGCAGGGCGGTGAACAGGTAAATCGTCAACGCCAGCAGCGCCAGCGGCGACCATGCCAGCAGCTTTGGATGCCGGTGCAGCGACCAGTCGAGCGTGCGCGTGTACACCCGCAACATGCCCGCGTGGAACGCGTCGAGGGCGCGCGCCAGCTTCGAGGGGACGGTCTTCTCCGCCGCTTGGTGGCGGCGCAGGAAGCGGCCGCACAGCGCCGGCGTCAGCGTCAACGACACCAGCATCGACACGAAGATCGCCGCGATCACCGTCACCGTGAATTCGCGGAACCACATGCCGATGAACGAGGGTGCGAACAGGATCGGCATGAACACGGCGATCAGCGAGGCCGTGATCGCGATGATGGTGAAGCCGATTTCCCTGGCGCCCAACAGCGCCGCTTCGAGGCGCGACTTGCCCTCGTCGAGGTGGCGCATGATGTTCTCGATCACCACGATCGCGTCGTCAACCACGAAGGTCAGCGCGATTACCAGCGCCAGCAGTGACAAATTGTCGAGCGTGTAATCGAGCGCGTACATCACGATGAACGCGCCGCACAACGACAGCGGCACAGCCGCGGCCGCGATCAGGGTGGGCGCGAGCCGGCGCAGGAACACCGCCATCGTCAGCACCACCATGGCAAGGCTGATCAACAGGGTGAGCTGGACGTCGTTGACCGAATTGCGGATGGTGGATGTTTCATCGAAGTACGAGGTCAATTTGGTGCCGGGCGGCAGCAGGTTCTGCAGCCCCGGCAATTCGCGCTTGACGCTGTCCACCGTCGCGATCACGTTGGCATTGGAGCGCTTGTAGATCTGCAACTGGATCGAGCGCTTGCCGTTGAAGTACGCGGCCTGGAACTTGTCCTCGGCGCCCTGGTACACCTTGGCGACATCGCGCAGGTACACCGGGGTGCCATCATGGGTGGCGACGACGAGGTTGGCGAAATCGGCGGCGGTATGCAGCTTGTCCGTCGCCGTGATCGCGGTGGTGATGTTGCCGTCGGTCAGGAAGCCCTGGGGCGAGGTGACATTGGCAGCGGTGATCGCGTTGCGGATCTGGTTGCTGGACAAGCCCAGTGATTCCAGTTTGTGCAGGTCGACATCCACCCGTACCGCCGGTTGCGCGCTGCCTGAAACATCCACCGAGGCCACGCCCGGCAGCTGGCTCACGCGCGGTTGCAACAGGGTATTGGCCGCATTGAACAGTTCCGACAATGGCTGGGTGTCGGACGTAAGTGCAAGGGTCAAGACCGGATCGTCGTTGGGGTTGGCCTTGTGCCATTGCGGCATTGACAATCCTGTGGGCAAGTCCGGTACGGCGGCGTTGATCGCGGCATCGACCTCCTGCGCGGCGGTGTTGATGTCGACGTCCGAATCGAACAGCATGATCACGAATGCACTGCCGTTGGAACTGCGCGAGCGCATCATGTCGATGCCGGGGATCTGGCCGAGGTGGCGCTCCAACGGCGCCGTCACCGTCGTGGACATGGTGGTGGCGTTGGCGCCGGGTTCACCCGCCGACACCCAGATCGCGGGGAACGACACCTGCGGCAACGCGCTGATTCCAAGCAGCGTGTAGCACAGCGCCCCGATCGCCAACACGCCCGCTGCAAGCAGCGAGGTGCCGATGGGTCGCCTGATGAAGGGGCCGGAGATGTTCATGTAGAGCAGGGGCGGGGGGTGAGGGATGAGGGGCGAAGAGCTGGCGACGAGGGGCGGGCCGGTTTTACCCCCTTCCAAAGGAAGGGGGTCGCGTCGCAGGCGCGGGGGGATGTGGCCATGGACAGCGAGAAGCCATCCCCCTCGGTCCCCCTTCGCAAGCGAAGGGGGAAGTCGAGCCCCCCGCCTTCGGAACGAAGGGGGAAGGTAGGCCCACCCGTTGCCGAGTGAAGGGGAAAGGAAAGCTCGCCCTCTTCGGAACGAAGGGGGTCGCGCCGCAGGCGCGGGGGGATGTCGTCGCCGTGCAGTGGACGGGGAGTTGTTGCCTGGCGCAAACGATGGATCATCGCCGGTTCCTCACGTGCCGCCCTCGTGCGCGAGTTCGGCATGTGCATGCCCGAACCGCGCCTTCAACCAATCCTGGAAACGTTCCATGTACAGGTAGATCACCGGCGTGGTGTACAGCGTCACCAGCTGCGACAGCAGCAGGCCACCGACGATCGAGATGCCGAGCGGCTGGCGCAGTTCCGAGCCGATGCCGGTTCCGAGCGCCAGCGGCAGCGCGCCAAACAGGGCCGCGAAGGTGGTCATCATGATTGGCCGGAAACGCAGCAGGCAGGCGCGCCGGATCGCCTCGTGCGTACTCATGCCGCCGCGTTGCGCGGTGATCGCGAAGTCGATCATCATGATCGCGTTCTTCTTGACGATGCCGATCAGCAGCACGATGCCGACGATGCCGTCGACCGAAAGCGGCATTCCGAAAATGAGCAACGCCAGCAGTGCGCCCACGCCGGCCGGCGGCAGGGTCGAGAGGATCGTCAGCGGGTGGATGTAACTTTCATACAGCACGCCCAGCACGATGTAGATCACGATGATGGCTGCCAGCAGCAGCAATACTTCGTTGCCGAGCGAGGAAGAAAATTCCGCCGCCTTGCCAATGAAGCCGGCGCGGATCTGTGCGGGCAGGTTCTGCGCTGCTGCGACGCGATTGATCGCATCGACCGCCTGCGACAACGAGTAGCCGGGCGCAACGTTGAACGAAATGATCACCGCCGGCAGCTGGTTCTGGTGCGCGATGACCAATGGCGTATCGGTGACGCTGGCGCTGGCCAGCGCCGACAATGGCACGGTGCCGCCGCCGCCCAACTGGATGCCGGTATTGGATTGGCCGATGCCGGTCGATGTCGACGAATTGGACGACTTCAGCATGCCGAGGCTGGTCGCGTTGCTGCCGGTCAGTGCACCGCTGGCGCCGTTCGAACGCACCCGCAGCATGTTCATGAGGTCGGCGCGGTTGCGAAATTCCGGCGCCACCTCCAGCACCACGCGGTACTGGTTCTGCTGGGTGAAGATGGTCGAAATCTGGCGCTGGCCGTAGGCGTCGTACAGGGTGTCGTCGATGGTCTGCACCGGTACGCCGAGGCGGCTGGCGGCCGTGCGGTCGATGTCGAGTTGCAGCGCGCGCCCGTTCGTGGCGAGGTTGTCGGAGACGTCGGTGACTTCGGGCAACTGCCGGATCGCAGCCAGCATCGTGCGCGCATGCGGCGCCAGGTCCGCCGCGCTCACTTCCGAAAGCGCGTACTGGTATTCGGTGGGGGCAACCGTGCTGTCGAGGGTGATGTCCTGCACCGGTTTCAGGAACAGTTCCACGCCCGGAATGCCGGCGACGTCGTGCTGCAGGCTGGCCACCACGTCGCGCAGGCTGCCGCGTTGGCCGCGCGGCTTCAGCACGATGCTGACCTGGCCCTGATTGAGGGTGGGATTGATCGTACCTGCGCCGATGAACGCCGCCACGCCGGCCACCGCGGGATCGCGCCGCAAGGCCGCAGTGACGGCCTGCGTGTGTCTGGCCATTGCCGCAAAGGCGATGTCGCTGTCGGCTTGCACCACACCGGTGATGAGTCCGGTGTCCTGTTCGGGCAGCAGGTCCTTCGGGATCGCGACGTACAGGACGATCGTCACCGCCACCGAGGCCATCGCGATCAGGATGGTGGTGCGCTGGTGTGCCAGCACCCAGTCCAGCGTGACTTCGTACCAGCCCAGCATCTTTGCGTAGAAGCCGTGCCGGTTCTTGAGCGCAGCCTCATCGCCCTGCGGCAGCGAGCCTGGCTTCAACAGGTACGCACACATCATCGGCGTGAGCGTCAACGACACGCCCATCGAAATCGCCACCGCGATGGTCAGCACCCACGCGAATTCGTGGAACAGGCGGCCAGTGACGCCGGGCATCAACAGCAAAGGCAGGAACACCGCAATCAAGGAAACAGTCAGCGACAGCACCGTGAAGCCGATTTCGCGAGAACCTATTTCGGCGGCTTCCTTGCCGTCCTTGCCCTGCTCGATGTAACGCACGATGTTCTCGATCATCACGATCGCATCGTCGACCACGAAACCGGTGGCGACGGTGAGCGCCATCAGGCTCAGGTTGTCCAGCGAGAATCCGGCAAACGCCATCACGGCGAAGGTGCCGACCAGCGACAAGGGCACCGCGACCGCGGGAATCAAGGTCGCCCACAGCCGCCGCAGGAACGCGAAGATCACCGCCACCACCAGCGCGATCGCCAGCAGCAGGGTCATTTCGACGTCGTGCACTGAGGCGCGGATGGTCACCGTGCGGTCGGCGAACACCGACAGGTGCACGCCCGCGGGCAACACGGCGCGCAGTTCCGGCAGCGTCTGCTCGATCTGGTCGACGGTATTGATGATGTTGGCGCCGGGCTGGCGGCGAATGTCCAGCAGCACCGCCGGCTTGCCGTTGGCCCACGCCGCCAGCTGGTCGTTCTCGACGCCGTCGACCACCGTGGCCACATCGGACAAGCGCACCGGTGCGCCGTTCTTGTAGGCGATGATGGTATGCGCGTAATCGGCCGCGCTTTGCAACTGATCGTTGGTGCCGATCACGTAGGTCTGCACCGCGCCGTTCAACGAGCCCTTGGCGGCGTTGACGTTGGCCTGGGTCAGCGCGCTGCGCACGTCTTCCATGGTCAGGCCGAGGTTGCCGAGCTTGCCCGGATCGACCTGCACGCGCACCGCCGGGCGCACGTTGCCGGCGATCGACACCAGCCCGACGCCCGGTACCTGGGCGAGGCGTTGCGAAAGAATGGAATCGGCGTAATTGTTGACGTCACGCAGCGGCAGGCTGTCGGAGGTGAGCGCCAGGGTGATGATCGGCGCGTCGGCTGGATTGACGCGCTTGTATACCGGTGGGTAGGGCAGGCTGCCCGGCAGGCGCGCGGTGCGCAGCGCCGACTGCACGTCCTGCGACGCGACGTCGAGGTTGGTGTTCATCGCGAACTGCAGGGTGATGGTCGACAGGCCGGAGGCGCTATTCGAACTCATCATCGTGAGGCCGGAAATCTGCCCGAGCTGTTGCTCCAGAGGCGTGGTCACCAAAGTCTCGACCGTGGTCGCGCTGGCGCCCGGGTACTGCGTGGAGACCACCAGGCTTGGTGCTTCGATGTCCGGCAATGCCGACACCGGCAACGCGCGGAAGCCGATGATGCCGAGCAGCAACACCGCCAGCATCAGCAGCGAGGTGGCGATTGGCCGGCGGATGAAGAGCGAGGAGAAGCTCATGGTGTCAGGCGCCGGTGGTCAGTTGAGTGCGGGCATCCCCCCGCGCTGCGCGCGCCCCCCTTCCTGCGGAAGGGGGTGAAAATGCACGCGCGTCCGTACTTGCCTTCCCCCTTCGCTTGCGAAGGGGGATCGAGGGGGATGTTTCTGGACGCGTCATGTTCGTTCCGGGGCGCGAATCAATGCCGCCTGCCACCGCGCCCGCCGCCCTTCGCGGCCGCCTTGATTTCGGCCGTGGTGGGAGGCGCCGGGATCTCGCCGGGCTTCATCGGCGTGACCTTGCTGCCTTCCTTGAGGCGGAACTGGCCTGCGGTGACGACGAGGTCGCCGGCTTTCAGGCCCTTGCTGATGATGAGCCCGGTATCACCGGATTCGCCGCTGGTGGTGACCGCCTGCATCGTCACGTACTTGGCGGGCTTGTGGTCGGCAGCGGCGCTGCTGGCGGCATGCGCACCGCGTGCGCCGCGGCGCATCTTCTTCGCGCCATCCGGCTCGGCACTGGTTCCCGGCGGCGGTGTGTCCGTCACCAGCCACACATATTCGCCATTCGGGCCGCGCTGCACGGCTGCGGCCGGCACCACCAGCGCATTGTCATCCACGCGCACCTGCAACCTGACGTTGGCGTACTGGCCCGGATACAGCTGGTTTTGTGCGTTCGGAAATTCCGCTTTCAACTCGAACGAGGCGGTATCGGGGTCGATCTGGTTGTCGATCACCTTCAGTACGCCGTCGGCCTCGACCGTATTGCCGCTGGCATCCAGCACCGCGACCTTCAGCGGCGCCTTGGCCTGCGCCGACCGCACTTCGTCGAGGTATTTGCCGGCCAGCGAGAAGATCACGTCGATCGGGTGCATCTGGGTGACGGTCACGATGCTGGTGCCTGTCGTGATCACGTTGCCAGGGCTCACCTGACGGATTCCCGCGACGCCGTTGATCGGCGAGGTGACCTTGGTGAAGCCGAGTTGCACCCTGGTGTTCTGGATCGAGGCGGCGTCGGCCGCGACCGCGGCCTGCCACTGCGCGAGTGTGTTCTTCTGGGTGATGCGGTCTATCTGGGCGACGTATTCGCGATACTTCGGATCCTCGGAGCGCTGGAGGTTGGCCTTGGCGGTGGCGAGTTGGGTCTGGTCCTGGGCGCGTTTGGCGAGTGCCTGATCCAACTGCGCCTGCAGCGTGCGCGGGTCGATTTGTGCCAGCAGCTGGCCCTTCGTCACCGGCTTGCCCTCGACGAAGTCGATGCTCAGCAATTGGCCGCCGACCTGCGGCTGCACGTTGACCGAATTGATCGGCTGCACGGTGCCCTGGTTGCCGAGGTACATCGGCACGTTCTGCGCCGCCGCCGGAACGACCGTCACCGGCACCGGTCCGTTGGCGCTGAAATCGCCGAAGCCGCGCTGGCTGGAGCCGCCGAACACGCGCCACAGGATGATGACAAGGACTGCGACGCCAACCAGCGTCCAGATCCATTTGGTTCGCGACATGCGCATGCGGGGGTTGTCCGGAGGGTGGGGCTACGATTGGACTACGCACGCGGCAAGGGGTTGCCGCACGCAAAGCTCATCTGCCTAAATTACCCGATCAAACCTTCCGCGCGCCCCTGCCGAACGGCATGCCGCAGGGCATGACAACCGTCACGGCGCTTGCGCCATGACGGCGAATCGCTGTCAGGTGGGCGCAGGTCAGGCCGCCGAGTGGCTTGCGCCTTGGGTGAACTTGAGGATGCCCTTGCGATCCAGCCACCACAGCACCAGGGCTACGATCAGGGCGAAGATCGTGCAGCCAACGCCGGCAACACCCAGCCAGTTATACAGGCGGGTGTAGATCGGCATCATCTGGACCGGGTCGGTGATGTTCGCGGGGACGCTGGCGGCAGTGGCGACCAAGCCGCCGTAGTATTGCGCCACGCCCGAGGCCACGAAGTAGGCGCCCATCATGAAGCCGCCCATGCGTGCTGGCACGTAGCGGGCCACGAACGCAAGGCCGAGGCCGGAGGTCAGCAGCTCGCCGATCGAGCCGAAGCCGTAACCCCACACCATCACCCATTGGCTGGTCTTGCCGGGCGAGGTGGTGAAATGCCCGGCTGCACCGTAGATGAAGAATCCGATGGCGACCGCGAGGAAGCCGAGCGCGAACTTGCTGGCGATCGACAGGTCATTGCCGCGCTTGGCCGCGCGTGTGTAGAGGAGCGCCAGGATCGGGCTCAGGGCAAAAATCCAGAGTGGGTTCAGGGCCTGGAACTGGGCTGGATCCCAAGTGAAAAGCTCGGCGCCGAACAGGCGAAAGACGGGGTCGACGTCGCGCAGCGCGAACAGGTTCAGCGAGGTCGACATCTGCTGGTAGAAGATGAAGAAGAACACCGTCTCGATCACCAGAATCAGCGCGATGATGATGCCGGCCCGCTCGGTCCTGTGGCACGAGTAGATGAGCCAGGCGAAGATCGCCAGCACGCACAGCCCCGCGATACGCACGAAATATTGCGCGACGGTTTGCTCCTTCAGGATGTAGGCCGAGATGAACACCACCACGATGCCACCGGCGATCACCGCCAGCAGCTTCCAGAATTTCATGGGGTGGTGGTCCGGCTCCGAGCCGATGTGGTTCAGCGTATGCCGCATCACCGCGTAGTTGCCGAGGCCGACCAGCAGGCCCACGCAGCACACCGCGAAGGCGATGTGCCAACCCAATCCGTCACCGAAGAAATTGTGGGCGTTGTCGCCCAGCAGCCAAGTCAGCTGGCCGTGGAACGGGGCGTTGAAGTAATTCTTGATGAGCGGCGTCGCCAGCATCGAGAAGGTCGAGCCGATGTTCACCGCCATGTAGTAAATCGTGAAGGCGCTGTCGATCTTGCTGTCGTCGCCCTCGTAGATCTTGCGCACGAGGTTGCCGGCGTTGGCCTTGAACAGGCCGTTGCCGACCACGATCACGCCGAGCGAGATGAACAGGAAGTTCGAGCTGTGCGCCGGTACCACCATCAGCGCATAACCGATCGCCAGCACGACGGCGCCCAGCAGCATGGTGTGGCGGGTGCCGAAGAACTTGTCGCCAATCCAGCCGCCGACCGCCGGCGCTACGTAGATCAGGGCCGATGCCGCGCCCCAGGTCAGGTTGGCGGGGGTGTCCTGAAAGCCCAGCCGCTCGACCATGTAGTAAATGATCAGCGCCTGCATGCCGTAATAGCCGAAGCGCTCCCACATCTCGATCAGGAAGACGGTCGAGAACGAGCGGGTCTTGGAAACCGTGGGCATGGCGGCATTCATGTTCGGGAAACACCCCTGTGGAAGAGCAATCGGTCAAGACTAGCAGATTGTTGAAAAAGTGCTGTCCTGCACTTTTTCAACACGCCGGGTCCGGCACAGGTCCGGACTCGGCTTCACGGACCAAGCGCTTATGGCGCTTGATCCGCGGCGGGTCATCCATGACCCGCTCTGGCAGGGTGTTTTTCAACAATCTGCTAGCGGAATCGCGGCTGAGTGTGCCAACAGCCGGGGCTCGGGACTTGGGAAGCGCGCGAGGGCTCTACCCCGCTCCGCAGGAAAGGGGTCGGCGCGCAGCGCCGGGGGGTGCACGTGGCGCCCGCTCGCGTCCAACCATGCCTGATTCGGCTGCTATGCTGTTCTGGATACCCGGTCGCCGTTCCCGATATTTGCCCATGCAGATCTACCTCGACCTCCTCCGCGACGTGCTTGAGAACGGCGCCCGCAAGGACGATCGCACCGGTACTGGCACATTCTCGGTGTTCGGCCGGCAAGTCCGCATGGATCTCGCTGCCGGCTTCCCGCTGCTCACCACCAAGAAACTCCACCTGAAGTCGATCGTGCACGAGTTGCTGTGGTTCCTGCAAGGCAACACCAACATCGCCTACCTGAAGGAACACGGGGTCAGCATCTGGAACGAATGGGCCGATGCCAGCGGCGATCTCGGGCCGGTATATGGCAAGCAATGGCGGGCGTGGCCCGCGCCGGACGGGCACACGATCGACCAGATCGCGCAGGTGATCGATCAGATCCACAAGACGCCCGATTCACGCCGCATGCTGGTGTCGGCGTGGAATGTGGGCCAGCTGGACCAGATGGCCCTGATGCCTTGCCACGCGCTGTTCCAGTTCTACGTTGCGAACGGAAAGTTGTCGTGCCAGCTGTACCAGCGTTCGGCCGACATCTTCCTCGGCGTACCGTTCAACATCGCAAGCTACGCCTTGCTGACCTGCATGGTCGCACAGGTGTGTGGTCTCGAACGCGGCGACTTCGTGCATACCTTCGGTGACCTGCACCTGTATTCCAACCACGTCGAGCAGGCGCGTGAACAGCTCGCCCGTACGCCGCGAGCGCCGCCGAAGCTGGTGTTGAATCCCGGCGTGACATCGATCTTCGACTTCCATTTCGAGGACATCCACGTCATCGACTACGCGCCGTGGCCGGCGATCAAGGCGCCGGTGGCGGTGTGAGCGGGGCAAGCATCCCCCCGATGCTTCGCATCGACCCCCTTCCTGCGGAAGAGGGTGAACACCGCAGGCGCGGAAGTCACGCACATCTTCCGCAGGACGGGGGGAAGCGCCGGCATGACTTGAACGGTTACCTCCTTCCGCAGGAAGGGGGTCGCGCCGCAGGCGCGGGGGGATGCGTTGTTCATCGTGCGAAGACGGCCCCTATCGCATGATCACGCTCATCGCTGCCATCGATCGCAACCTTGCCATCGGCCGCGGCGGTGCGATGCCATGGCACCTGCCCGACGACCTGAAACGCTTCAAGGCGCTCACCCTGGGCAAGCCGGTACTGATGGGCCGCAAGACTGCGCTCGCGATCGGGCGTGCACTGCCGGGGCGATTGAACCTGGTGCTGACGCGGGGCAGCATCGCACCATTCGACGGGCAACGCGTCGTACATTCGCTGGACGCTGCGTTCGAACGCGCAGGGGCTGGTGAGCTGTGTGTGATTGGTGGCGGCGAGGTCTACGCGCTCGCCCTGCCGCGCGCGGAGCGCATGCACCTGACCTTGGTTGACACCGCAGCGGCTGATGCAGACACGTATTTCCCGGAATTCGACCGCGGCGGTTGGCGTGAGGTGCGCGAGCATCACGCAGCCGATGCGAAGCACGCGTTCGCGTTCGACTTCGTCGATCTGGATCGCAACAACTGAAATCCCTTCCCCCGCGTGCGGGGGAAGGTGCCCGGAGGGCGGATGGGGGCAAAATCGTCACAAGTCAGGTCAACGGCAATGATCGATGTTGCCGCCGGCATCCTCAGCGACGCGGACGGGCGCGTATTGCTGATGCAGCGCCTGCCGGGCAAGCATCTCGCGGGCATGTGGGAATTCCCGGGCGGCAAGCTCGAGCCCGGCGAGAGCATCAAACATGCCTTGATCCGGGAGTTGTATGAAGAGCTCGGCATCGAGGTCCTGACGAGCGCGCCGCTCATTTCGCTGCCATGGCATTACCCGGACAAATCCGTGCGCCTGCATGCCTTGCGCGTCCTCGACTGGCGCGGCGAGCCGCGGGCGAGGGAAGGGCACCCATTGCGATGGGTGGCTTGCGACAACCTGGACGTCGCTGCGATGCCGGCGGCGGATGCCCCCATCGTGGCGGCATTGCGCTTGCCGGCGCAGTACGTCATTCTGGAAACCGTCCCGCCCGATTTGCGCGATCACGGCGCGGACACGCTGTTCCAGTTGCGCATGCCCGACGCGAGCCGGGACGAGGTTCGCGACGTCGCGCAGTGCATCCTGGCCGAATCCCCGGGTTTGCGCGCACGCCTGCTGCTCAACCACGACGTCGAACTTGCGCGCGAACTCGACCTTGGCGTGCACCTGCGCGCCGTGCAATTGCGGGAACTGTCCGCGCGGCCACTGCCGCCGGGCGCGTGGGTCGGCGCGTCCTGCCACGACACCGCCGAACTCGAGCGCGCCGCGAACATTGGCGCGGATTTCGCCACCTTGTCGCCGGTATGCGCAACGGCTTCGCACCCGCACGCCGTTCGATTGGGTTGGGATGGCTTCGCACGCCTCGTCGCCGATGCACGCCTGCCGGTGTATGCACTGGGTGGAGTCGGCCCCGGTGATCTGGCCGCGGCGAAGACGGCCGGCGCCCAGGGTGTTGCCGGCATCCGCGCGTTCCAGGCGGCGTAGGAGCGCCCGAAGGCGCGACACGAATTTGCGACGCCGCCGCATGATGGTCGCGGCTTCCGCCGCTCCTACCGTGGACGCGTTGGCGGCGGCATCTTTGCCGTCGCCAGCTGCAAGTACCGCGCATGCAAGGCTGCCACCTGTGCATCCAGCGCGGTCTCCTCGCCATCGTTGACGATCACGTCATCGGCGATGGCCAGGCGTTGCGCGCGCGTGGACTGCGCCGCCAGCATCTGCCCGGCATGTTTCCTGCTGACGCCATCACGCGTCATCAGTCGCTGGGTCCGCGCCGCTTCTGGAGCATCCACCAGCAGCACCCGATCCACCCAGTCGTATTGGTCGCGATTCTCGACCAGCAGCGGAATCGCGAGGATGCAATATGCCCCCCGATCCATGCCGACCCGGCGCCGCAGCCACGCGCGCACCCGCGGGTGGATGATCTGCTCCAGTTGCCGGCGCGCGTCTGCATCGGCGAACACGCGCTCGCGTAGCGCACGGCGATCCAGTGACCCGTCTGCCTGCAACACTTCGGCGCCGAACGTGAATTCGATTTCTGCGAGTGCCGCCGAGTTCGGTGTCACCACGTCGCGCGCGGCGACATCGGCGTCGTACACGTGGATGCCGAGCGCTTCGAAACCCCGCGCCACGGCGCTCTTGCCCGCGGCGACGCCGCCGGTGAGGGCGATCACGTAATGCCTGAAACCGGGGTCAGAGCCACTCTTCAATTCGGCGCCCAGCCGTTGCGGGAGCGGGCCGGAAGATGACGCTGGCCCTGGATTGAATCACGGCTCGTCGCTCGCGGACGAGCTCGCCTCGACCCGGCCGCACGCCTTGTCGATGCGCGCCGTATCGAAGTCGATGTGCTCGGTCTGCGCCACCCAGCGCGTGTGGTAGTGCCACGCCGGGCTGAACAGGCTCCAGGTTGGATCGTCCGATGGAAAAGAAATGCCAGCCATGCCGATCAACGACTCGAAGGTATCGGCCGAAAGCGTGCGCTTGCCCGCATTGGACTTCAAGGCGGCCACGCGTTCGGGGAAGTCGCGGGCGTACGCGTTCGAATACCAGAACAGCGCGGGGATTTCATACTCGGGCAGCGTGCCAACGCCGTGACCTTCCCTGTCGCAGGTTGGCGTCGGGATCAATTCACCGTGGTCGGACTCGAACCACAACGCGGTGACCGCGCCGCTGTCCTTCAGTACGCCGATGACCTGCGCGAGCACGTGGTCGGTGTACAAGATCGAATTGTCGTAAGCGTTGCGTGCACGTTCGATGTGCGTGCCGTCGCCCGGCGGCGAAGTCTGCGTCGGCCGCCAACGCTCGAAGGCCGGCGGGTAGCGGTAGTCGTATTTCACATGGCTGCCCATCATGTGCAGCACGATGAAAAGGTCGTGGTTGGATTTCGCCAGCGCGTCCTTCAAGGGTTGCACCAGATCACCGTCGTAGCTGCCGGGTGCCGTCCACGAGGCGTGGTTCAGCCACTCGACATGTTGCGCCTCGTAGGCATACATCGACACCGGCGAATCGAATTCGCCGATCGCTTGCTGGTTCGAGATCCAGTATGTCTCGTAGCCCGCTTCCTGCATGGCACGCAGGATCGATGCCTCGTGCCACGGTGCGTTCCAGGCCATCGCCGGTTTGCGCCGCGTCAGGATCATCGGGATCGCCGCGATCGACTCCGGCCAGCTGGTAATGAAGCGCGTGATCGGCACGACGTTCGGCAACTTGGAAAGTTCGGGATTGGTTGCGCGCGGGTAGCCGAACAACTGCCAGTTGGCGCGACGGCTGCTTTCGCCGATCACCAGCACGTAGACCTGGCGCTGGTGCAGGGGCGCGCCGATGCGCTGCGCATGGAAACGGAAGTTCTTGAATTGCGCCGCTTCGCTGCGCATCTGTTTCCACTCGCGCCGGTACTCGACCACGCGGGGGATCACGCCGAACGGGAATCCATCCGCGAAGGAATTGCCCCACACGGTCAGCCCACTCGAAGCGTTCGAGGCAGCACTGCTGGCGCGGGCATGCCGGGGCGCAGCGAGGTCCATGCCGAGCGTCACCAGCAACGCCACAATACCGGCGCCAAGCACGGTCGCACGCGTCCAGCCACGCCAGCGCAGTCCGGCGTGCCGATTCGACCACGCCGCCAGCAACGCAATCGCGAGCGCGAGCGCCAGCGCGAGCGCGAGTGGTGCCAGCAGGTGGCCGAAATACTCGCGCGCTTCCAGCGGGTTGGTTGCCACGATCGTCGCGATAATCTGCGCCGAGGTCGGGTGGTGGTACTGCGCGACGTAGAACGCTTCCAGCGGCGCCAACAGCGCGAACGGCGCCAGCAGCAGGCAGGCCAGCCACGGCCAGCGCCCCAGCAACGCGAACAACACTGCGAGCGCCGCCAGCGGCAGCACCAGCGCAGCGATCCAGACCGGTGCGGAGTGATCGTGCCAGAGCCACGCCAGGTTCGGGAGCATCAGCAACAGGAGCAACAGCGCGATCGCGGCCAGCGCCAGCTTGCGCGTCGTGGCGGGGGCGGGGCGCTTCATGGGCTGCCGGCAAGATGCAAATAAACGTTCAAGATTTCGTGGCCTGCCACCAGCCAGACCCACATCGCGATCGCGAGGAATGGCCCGAACGAGAACGGTACCGAGCGGTCTTGCCCGCGCGCGCGCAGCAGGATCGTGCCGATGATCGAGCCAGACAGCGCGGCGATGATGATGACGGGCAGCAGGGCGGCGTAGCCGAGCCACGCGCCCGCGGCGGCGAAAAGTTTGAAGTCGCCGTAGCCCATGCCTTCCTTGCCGGTGGCGAGTTTGAAGATCCAGTACACGCTCCACAGCGCAAGGTAGCCCGCGGCGGCGCCGATCACGGCATGGCGGGTGCCGGCAAACAGCGGCACCAGCGATATCAGCAAGCCCAGCCACAGCAGCGGCAGGGTCAATGAATCCGGCAACAGTTGTGTGCGGAAGTCGATGCCCGCGGCGGCGATCAAGAACCAGGTAAAGATCAGCCCCGCCGCGGCTTGCCAGGTTGCACCGAACTTCCACACCACAATGGCACTGGCGATGGCGCACAACAATTCCACCAGCGGGTACTGTGCGGAGACCGGTGCCTTGCAATAGCGGCAGTGCCCGTGCAGCAGCAACCATGAAAGCAGCGGGATGTTGTCCCACGCCGCCAGCGGGTGCTTGCAGTGAGGGCAGTGCGAGCCCTTGCGCGCGAGATCCGGTGGCGCCGGCGTCGAATCCGGTTCAAGTTCAAGCAGCTCGCGCGCGTCGCGCTTCCAGAACCATTCCATCCGCGCTGGCAGGCGCAGAATCACGACGTTGAGGAAGCTGCCGACGATCAGGCCAAGCACGCCGGCCGCGGCGATCCAGATCGCGAGGGGCAGGCCTACCAGACTCAGCATCCCTCTCCCTCCGGGAGAGGGTGGCGCGAAGCGCCGGGTGAGGGTTCGGGCCTTGTCGACAGCACAGATAGTTCCATCGTTGGATGCCGCAAGTGGCGTACCCTCACCCCTGCCCCTCTCCCGAGGGGAGAGGGGTCCCGGGCCGTCAGAACGTGCCAGCCAACTTGAAGATCGGCAGGTACAACGCGATCACCATGCCGCCCACCAGGATGCCGATGATCACCATGATCAGCGGCTCCAGCAGGGTGGACAGGGTATCCACCGCGTTGCTGACTTCCTCTTCGTAGAACTCGGCCACCTTGAACAGCATCGAGTCCAGTGCGCCGGATTCCTCGCCGATCGACACCATCTGGGTGACCATGTTCGGAAACAGGTTGGTCTGTGCCATCGCCAGATGCAGTTGGTGGCCCACGGCCACATCGTCGCGCATCTTCTTGATCGCTTGCCCGTAGGTGACGCTGCCGGTGGCACCCGCCACGGAATCGAGGGCCTCGACCAGCGGCACGCCGGCGTGGAAGGTGACACCCAGCGTGCGCGCGAAGCGCGCGATCGCGGACTGGCGCAGGATGTTGCCGATGATCGGAATTTTCAGCGACAGGCGATCCACCGTGTGTGCGAAACTCGTCGAGCGCTTGTAGGCCATCACGATGCCGACGATGGCCGCAATCAGGACGATGATGAACGGTGCCCAGTAACTCTGCATGAACTCCGACAAGTTGACCACCATCTGGGTGAATGCCGGCAGCGCCACGCCCGCGCCCTGGAACACGCCCTGGAACACGGGTACCACGAACACCAGCAGGATCAGCATCACCAAGAAGGCCACCACCATCACCATCGCCGGATAGAACAGCGCCTTCTTGATCTTGCCCTTGATGCTCTCGATGCGTTCCTTGTAGGTGGCCACCGTGTCGAGCACGGTGTCGAGCACGCCTGCGGATTCACCCGCGCGGACCAGGTTGCGATACAGCTCGTCGAACTGCACCGGGTATTTGGCCATCGATTCGTGCAGCGCCGAACCGCCTTCGATATTCTGCTTGACGTCGGTCAGCATGTTCTTGAAGCGCACGTTGCGCTGACCGCCGGCGATGATCTCGAAGGCCTGCACCATCGGCACGCCGGCCGCCATCATGGTGGCGATCTGGCGGCTGAAGATGGCCACGTCGCGGGGTTTCACGCGCGAACCGGCCGAGCCGAACAGCGGCTTGGGTTTTTCCTTGACCGCCTGCGGGTTCATGCCCTGGCGCCGCAGTTCCGCCTTGACCAGGCTCGCATTGCGCGCCTGCATCTCGCCCTTCATCTTGACGCCGCGCTTGTCCAGCGCAACCCATTCGTACACGGTCAGTTGCTTGACCGCTGAGCGGGCGGCGCCGACGTTGGCGGTGTTCGATTTGCTTGCGACAGTGGCGGTGGGCATGAACGTGTTCCCCGATCAGATAATGAGCCCCTCTCCCATCGGGAGAGGGGTTGGGGTGAGGGTACGCGTCTCGCGTGATGCCGAACCCTCACCCGCCCCGCTTGTGGCGGGGCACCCCCTCCCGCAGGGAGAGGGATTGATTGCGTTCAATCTTTGGTGACCCGGTTGATCTCGGCAAGGCTGGTCACGCCGTGCCGGGCCTTGAGCAGCGCCGATTGCCGCAGGTTGCGAACGCCGGCGTGGCGCGCGGCGTCGGCGATATGAATGGAGTTGCCGCCTTCCAGGATGGCCCGCTGGATCTCGTCGGACATGGTCATGACTTCGTAAATGCCGACGCGGCCCTTGTAGCCCTCGTTGCAGCCCGAGCAGCCTACCGCATCGTAGAGGGTCAGGCCACGATCGATGTCTTCTTCCGAGAACCCCTCGGCCAGCAACGCGGCCTTGGGCAATTCCAGCGGTTTCTTGCAGTCGTGCAGGCGGCGCGCGAGACGTTGCGCGATCACCAAGGTCACCGACGAGGTGAGGTTGTAGGGCGCGATGCCCATGTTCATCAGGCGGGTGATGGTTTGCGAGGCGTCGTTGGTGTGCAGCGTGGACAGCACCATGTGACCGGTCTGGGCGGCCTTGACCGCGATTTCCGCGGTTTCGAGGTCGCGGATTTCGCCGACCATGATCACGTCCGGATCCTGGCGCAGGAACGAGCGCAAGGCCGCGGAAAACGTCATGCCGCGCTTCACGTTCTGTTGAACCTGGTTGATGCCTTCGACCCGGATTTCCACCGGATCTTCGACCGTCGAGATGTTGCGCCCAACGATGTTGAGGATGTTGAGCGCGGTGTACAGCGATACCGTCTTGCCCGAACCCGTCGGGCCGGTCACCAACACCATGCCGTAGGGTTTGTTGATGGCTTCGAGGAACAGATTTTTCTGGTCGTCCTCGTAGCCGAGCTTCTCGATGCCAAGTTTGGCCGCCGCCGCATCGAGGATGCGCAACACAATCTTTTCGCCGCCGAGCGTGGGCAGAGTTGACACGCGAAAGTCGAACGACTTGGTCTTGGACAGGTTCAACTTCATGCGCCCGTCTTGCGGCACGCGGCGCTCGGCGATGTCGAGCCGCGCCATCACCTTCAGGCGCGAGGAGATTCGCGGCGCCAGTTTCAGCGGCGGCGATGACACCGCGCGCAACACGCCGTCGAGGCGCACGCGCACGCGAAACCTCGTTTCGTACGGCTCGAAATGGATATCCGACGCGCCGCGCTTGATCGCGTCCAGCAGGATCTTGTTGACGTACTTCACCACCGGGGTGTCGTCCGTGCCATTGGCATCGACGATGGCACTGTCGGCATTGCCGTCGTCATTATCACTGATGGACAGGCCATCGAGGCCTTCGTCCGCGTCGCCGTCACCGAGGTTGATGCTCTGCGCGTTCTGCGCCTGTTCGATGGCGTGTCGCAGTTGCTCGGCCTCGATCAGCACCGGTTCAATCGCGCAATTGGTATGGAACTTGATTTCTTCCAGCGCGCGTGGGTTGGCCGGGTCCTTCATGCCCACGAACAGGCGGTTGCCGCGCTTCAGCAGCGGCAACGCCACGTGTTTCTCGACCAGCTCTTCGCTGAGCTCGCCCATCGGCAGTTGGGTGACGTCCACCGCCGAGATATCCAGCATTGCCACGCCGAACTCGGCGGACAGCGCCTGCGCCATGCGCAAGCCGTCGACGATCCCGTTGTCGACCAGATAGGACGTGACCGGCAGCTTTTGCTTGGCAGCATCGTCCACCGCCGCGCGCGCGTCGGCTTCGGTCAGCACGCCCTCCAACGCGAGGCGACGGGGAATCCCCGTGAGGCCGGGCATGCTGGGCATCGGGTTCATCTGCGTTGCCATGAATGTCGTCCAAACCCCCGAATCGCAAGCTGAATGTAGCGCAAAACCAGGCGTTTGGGCAGGGTGGGGCGAGAACCGTGTCCCAAATCACGGCAGCAGGCTGCCCGATTCGTGACAAGCCCGCGGCGCCGCTACGCCAAAACCCATCCCCCTCGGTCCCCCTTCCTGCGGAAGGGGGAGGAGCGAGTGCTGCTTCGCCGTCGCCGCGGCGCGACCCCCATCGGAACGAAGGGGGTCGCGCCGCAGGCGCGGGGGGATGTCGCCGCAGGCGCTCACACCATTTCGCGCAAGCGACCTGCCGGCGTTGCCGCGAGACCAACAGGCCATCCCCCTCAATCCCCCTTCGCAAGCGAAGGGGGAAATAAAGCTCACCCCCTTCGGAACGAAGGGGGTCGCGCCGCAGGCGCGGGGGGATGTCGCCGCAGGCGAAAGGGATGTCGCCGCAGGCGCGGGGGGACGTTGCCGCATGCGCTAAGATGCCCCGAACCCAAGGGGGAAAGCCTTGCTCAGCATCATCCTGCCGGCCAAGAACGAAGCCGCCGCGCTCGCGGATCTTCTGCCCAGGCTGCGTGCGGCGCAGCCGGATGCGGAAATCATCGTTTCCGACGATGGCTCCACCGATCACACCGCTGAGTTGTGCGAGGAACACGGCATCCGCCGTGTCGGCACCCCTTACTCGATGGGTAACGGCGCCGCCATCAAGCGCGGCGCGCGCGCGGCGCACGGCGATATTTTGGTGTTCATGGACGCCGACGGTCAACACGATCCAGCAGACGTCGCACGCTTGCTTGCCAAGCTCGACGAAGGCTACGACATGGTGGTCGGCGCCCGCGGCTGGGGCGACCAGGCCGGCGTCGGCCGCGGTATTGCCAACACCTTCTACAACTGGCTGGCATCGCGGATGACTGGCCATCCAATTGCCGACCTCACATCCGGGTTCCGGGCGGCGCGCGCGGACAAGTTCCGTGAGTTCATCCACCTGCTGCCGAATGGATTTTCGTACCCCACCACCAGCACCATGGCATTTTTCCGCAGCGGCTACCCCGTCGCCTACGTGCCCATCAAGGCCGCCGAGCGCATCGGTCGGAGCCACATCAAACCGGTGCGCGACGGCCTGCGCTTCCTGCTGATCATCTTCAAGATCGCCACCCTGTACGCGCCGCTGAAGTTGTTCGTGCCAACCTCCGTGGTGATCTTCCTGCTGGGTGTCGCGTATTACCTCTACACCTTCCTTGAGTTCCACCGCCTCAGCCTCGTGAGTGCGGCGTTGTGGAGCGCCGCCGTGATCATCTTCCTGATCGGGCTGATTTCCGAGCAGATCACGTCCCTGACCTATCGGCGCGATGCGTGACGCGATTGACTTGGTCTACTTGGTGGACTAACGTCATGCCATGAACGAAATCATCAATGTCCACGAAGCCAAGACCCACCTCTCGCGGCTGCTCGACAAGGCCCATGCCGGCGAAGAAATCGTGCTGAGCAAGGCCGGAAAACCTTATGCGCGCTTGGTGCCGCTGAAACCTGGGCCTGCCCGAAAACGCGAGCTGGGTTTCCTCAAGGGCTACCACCTGGATGAGAGTTTTTTCGATCCGCTGCCCGAAGAAGAACTCGCCAGGTGGGAAGGTCGCGGCAAGTGAGGCTGCTGCTGGATACCCATGCCTTTCTCTGGGCGGTGGCCGAGTCTGGCGGGTTGAGCTTGGTGGCACGCAAGGCTATGCAGGACAACCGCAACGAAGTGTTCGTCAGCGCCGTGTCCGCCTGGGAAATTGCCACCAAGTTTCGCATCGGCAAGCTGCCTGGCGCCCGGCCGGTGGTGCAGGGTTTCGATGCCATCATGCACCGGATGCAGGCAACCGATCTCCCGATTACCCGCGCGCATGCCCTGCGGGCCGGCAGTTATCCGCAAAAACACGGTGACCCGTTCGATCGCATGCTGGTCGCGCAGGCACAGATCGAAGGGCTGACCTTGGTCAGCAAGGATCGCGCCCTGCGCCAGTTCGGCGTCGAACTGCTGTGGTGA
>DZCM01000014.1:34632-36294 GCA_022730295.1 Rhodanobacter sp.
CGCATCCTCATCATCACCCGAAACCTTCCGCCGTTGGTCGGTGGCATGGAACGCCTGAATTGGCACATGGCCGAGGAGTTGGCGAAGCTTGCCGAGGTGCGTGTGGTGGGTCCGGCAGGCGCCGCCGCAGTCGCGCCCGCAGGCGTCGTGGTGCGGGAAGCTCCACTCAAACCGCTATGGAAATTCTTGCTGCGTGCACGCGCGCTGGCGCGCCGCGAAGCGCGGGGATGGAAGCCGGATATCGTGCTCGCGGGCAGTGGCCTGACCGCACCTATTGCGCGCGCTGCCGCGCGCACTTGTGGCGCAAAAACCGCGGTGTATGTCCATGGCCTCGACGTCGCCGTGAAACATCCGGTCTATCGCGCGGTTTGGTTTCCCGCCATTCGCAGAATGGATCGCGTGATCGCCAACAGCCACGCCACTGCCGACATCTGTCGTGGCATCGGCGTCGATCCGGCGCGCATCGGCATCGTGCATCCGGGCGTGGATTTGCCGGGCGATTCCGAACCCTCACCCGGCGCTGCGTGCCACCCTCTCCCGGAGGGAGAGGGAACAGCCTTTGAACCCCTCCCCCCGCGGGAGAGGGGCAGGGGTGAGGGTACGAATTCGCGTGGTGTGGCGGGTGCGCAGGGGATTGGGAACGACGCCAGCGATGAACCCTCACCCGGCGCTGCGCGCCACCCGTTGCTAGGCTCGTTCCTCGCCAAGCAACCCCCGGCCCGCGCTTTCGCGCGGGCGCTCGTCGCGGCACGAACTGCCCCCGGCAGTTCGCAAACGCCGCTCCTCGCCCCGGGGGGAGAGGGGAATGCGGCACTCCGCGCCCGGCACAACCTCGGCGACCGCCCATTGTTGCTCTCCGTCGGCCGTCTCAGCGTGCGCAAAGGCCTGCGCGAATTCGTCGCGAACAGCTTGCCGCAAATCGTCGCCGCGTATCCCGACGTCATGTTGCTGATTGTCGGCGATGCGCCAATGGACGCCCTGCACGCGAAAGCGCAAACGCCAGAAAGTATTCGCGCGGTGGCCGCCGCGGCAGGCGTCGCCGAAAACCTGAGCTTCCTCGGCACCATCACCGACTACGCCGAGCTTGGCACCGTCTATCGCGCTTGCGATGTGCACGTTTTCCCCGTGCGCGAAATTCCCGGCGACCCCGAGGGCTTCGGCATGGTCGCCATTGAAGCCGCGGCGCACGGATTGCCTACGGTGGCCTTCAGCGTCGGCGGCGTGCCAGATGCCGTCGTCGAAGGCGAGAGTGGCAGCTTGATCAGGGCGAGTGACTACCGCGCGTTCGCGGCCAGCGTGAACTCATGGCTCGCCCGTGCTGAGCGTGCCGCAATTGCAGTGCGCTGCATTGCAGCTGCTGAGCCATTCAGTTGGCAAAACTTTGGCCGGAACCTGTGTGTGCGGCTCGGTTTGGCAAAGTGTTGAAAAGACCCTGCGTGAGCGGATCAAAGATGCCTCCGAAGCATGCCTTTGGGCGTATCCGTTCGATCATCGCGATTCGAAGAAACGGCAATACGCGTCCGCGTGACTGCGCCAAATGGCCAGCGTGCACGACGTGGTCGTAAGCACCCAGGTCATGATCGAGCTGTGCTCGGTATCGACCAGAAAGCTGCGATCGCTTCAAGCTCCCAGCCGCCTCTGTGCAAACACTGAATCTGGTAA
>DZCM01000084.1 GCA_022730295.1 Rhodanobacter sp.
CTAACCCACTGACCCATGAATCACGTCGAACGCCAGCGCCGAATGTGCGTAGGTGCCGCCCACGCGCATTTCCGCCGCCAGCCGGATCGTTTCCATGATTTGCGCCTCGCTGGCGCCACGCTGATGCGCCGCCAACAGGCGCTGCAAATCAGTCTACGCAGTCGCGCTCTGCGGTTGCGCAGCGGTAAGCTGCCTCAAACCCGCGCCGACTTCACCAGCAGGTGTTTGGCCAGCGCGCCGTGCATGCGGCCGATCGCGCGCACCAGGTGCAGCGTCGCGAACAGCAGCAGGAATCCGGCGATGAACATGGTGATCGTGTCGCCCCAACCCGGGATGTGCTGGCCGAAGCCCCAGTCGATGGTGACGTGACCATCCACGAAGTTGCGGCCCCAACCGAAGAAGTTGAACGCCATCGCCAGCGGCGTCAGCAGCAGTGCCAGCGATACGCAGGTCAGCACCGATGCGATCACGCAGTAGGCGATGCCGAGCGGCAGCATCAGCGTCATGTACAGCAGCGTGGCCCAGGTGCGCGCATCCGAAAGCATGGCGCCGATGCGCTTCAGCCACGGGCGGTCCTGTTCCATGTAGGGCGGTCGCCGCGGCATGCGCACGCCAAGCATGCCCTCGACAATCCGGCTCTCCACCAGCGACAGGCCGCGCACCGAAGCCATGAACAGCAGGAAGAACGGGATGCCGATCAGGGTGAAAGCGAATCCCAGCGATATCGACATGCCGACTACGGCCCAAGTGAAGTAGAAGATGCCGGTCGCGAGCGCCAGCAGCATGTAGAACAATGCGCCGTACGTGTGTGGATCCGCGGCCACACTGAAAAAGCGCCCGGCCAGTGAGCGCCGTGGACGCGGTGGTGGAGTGCGCAGTGCGCGGACGACCGTCTGCTCGGTGGTGCGATAGATCTCGGCGACTTCATCCGGCGCGCCGTAACTGGTTGCGACGCTTGCGAGCAGGTCCGCCTCGCTCATGCCGGGGTTCGCGGCGAGCTCCGAGCGCAGGTGGTCCTCGGCGTCGTACAGCGCATCCTGGATCATCGCGGGGTCGGCGCCCGCGAGCGCCGCGCGCAATTGCGCGAGATATTCCTTGATGGTTTTCGGCGTGTTCATGGTGATCAGTCCTTCAGGATCGATTCGACGAAATGGCGGGTGGATTTCCACGCGGCCGTCCATTGCCCAAGCACCTTCCGGCCCAGCGGCGTGATCCGGTAGTAGCGGCGCGGCGGACCCGACTCGGACGGTTCGACAAACGTGTCCAGCAACTCCGCGGCGCTGAGGCTGCGCAGCACCGGGTACAGCGCGCTCTGCTTGCCCACCAGCACGCCGCCGGCATCGCGTTCGAGCTGTTTGGCGATCTGGTAGCCGTACAAGGGTTCGCCCGCGGATTCGAGCACCGCCAACAGCACCAGCGACACCGTGCCGGCGGCCAGCTCCTTTTCGAATTTCTTCAGGTGGATATCGGCGTCGGACATGGCGCGCAGCGTGGCCTGCTCATATGCACGAGTGCACTATAGTGGAGTTGATAATAGATGACCTGTGCCGGAAGTCACCGCGGCTCGGAGCAGGCGACGCCGACGCCCGGATGCCGGATGCAAACCGGCCGGACGAATGCATCGCCCGGCCGGTTTGCCCGCAGCTTGGTGTCAGCGGTTGTTCAAGTCGAACTTCACGGGGACGAGTACCCACGCCTCGATGGCGTGGCCATTGCGCACGGCCGGGTGGAAGCGCCACGCCGCCAGCACGTGGGTGCGTGCGGCGAGGTCGAGGTCGCGCGAGCCGCTACTGCGCTGGACTTGCACGTCCACCGGCTTGCCGCTGGCGTCCACCAGCACCTTCAGCAGTACGGTGCCCTGGATGTCGCCCCGAATCGCATTGATGGGGTAGGGCGGCGGCGTCGCGCTCGCGTAGGCGATGGTGGCGCTGGTGTCGGTTGCGTGTGTTGGCGCGGTCGGCCCGATGGAGGGCGTCACGTGCACCGCTTCCACTGGCGCGATCGTGGTGTGCACCGGCGGCGTAATCGTCAGCGGATGGGTGACCACCAGCGCGACCGGGGGCACCACCTGCGGCACCACGCGCACGTGAGGCATCGGCGGCAATGGCGGCACCGGCCTGGGTAGCGTGATCAGCATCGCGGTGACCGCTTGCGGCGCTGGCGCATGCGGCGGGAACGGCGTGCTCGGGCGCATGGCAATCAGCAGCAGCGCCAGATTCAGGCTGAGCGCAAGCGCCATGGCAATGGAACGACTGGCGTGCGGCGCGATTTCACAGTGACGATCGACGGCCAACGACAGCATGAGCCACCTCCTTGCATGAGGGACATGGCCGGGGCCGTCGGGGAACGATGCCCCAGTCGGCTTTCAACCTACGCTTTTGCCGCGCGGCGAACAAGTGCCGGCGCGCTGTGGCGCTGTGGTGAAGATCACGTCTGCGCTGGCGCAGCCGTGTAGGCGAGCCGCCCGTCCAGGATCCGCGCTGCTGATGTGTACGGGTGCTCGCGCGGCGCGCCCGGCCCGATGATGTGCAATACGCGGGTATCGTGGAGTTTGAACAGATCCGAAATCAGGCCGCGCTGGCAGCGCCACCACACTGCTTCCGCGCACATGCTCGCGACGCGCTTGCGAGCGGCAATTGACTTCAGTAACTCGATGCCGTCGCGGAACGCATCCGATTGCATGTAGTCCGCGTAGCCACGGAACGCCGGGTGCCGCCAAGCCGAATTCGGCGAGTCGGGCAGCACCTTGCGGCGGCCGCCGAGAGCGGTGAACGGCGCGTAATCGATGCCCGCTTCGCACAATGCATGTTGCAGCGGTTCCGTGTTGAAGTGCGGGTACTTCCGTGAGCCGGGGAAGTGTCGCACGTCGGCCAGTGCCTCGATGCGGTTTGACTGCAGCAGGGCGATGAATTCGTCAAGGCTGCGGGTGGAGTGGCCGATGGTCCACAGCGTTGCGGGCCATGTGATTGTGCTCGTTGTTGCGACGCCGGCGACCATGTCCCCAGCATACGCGCGCGCCGCCGGTGGGTGAATCGGGCATGCGGCTACGGCACAATCCGGTCGCGCCTGCCGGCGCTCCTGCACGTGTTGTGTTTTGTAGGAGTGGCGGAAGCCGCGACTGTGGTGCCGGGTCATCGCGATCCCGTATCGCGCCTTCCGGCGCTCCTACAATGGAGCGATGACCCGATATACCACCGCCAACACGGTCGAGGAATTTCGCCAGCATCTCGCCGATGTCCACGCCCGCATAGCGGCTGCATGCCAACGTTCCGGGCGCGATCCGGCCACGGTGCGCTTGCTGCCGGTCAGCAAGACCGTGCCTGAAGCGCGCTTGCGCAACGCCCATCTCGCCGGCTGCCACACGCTGGGCGAGAACAAGGTGCAGGAAGCGCATCGCAAGTGGCTGGCGATGTCGAACCTGCCGGACCTCAAATGGGCGATCATCGGGCACCTGCAGACCAACAAGGCAAAACTCGTGGCCGAATTTGCGTCCGAGTTCCAGGCGCTCGACAGCTTGCGCGTGGCTGCGGCACTCGACAAGCATTTGCAGGCACTTGGCCGGTCGCTGGACGTGCTGGTGCAGGTCAATACCTCAGGCGAAGCAAGCAAGTTCGGGTTGCTCCCGGATGACGTCGCCGCATTCGTGCAGCAACTGCCTGCATTCAAATCGCTGCGGGTGCGCGGGCTGATGACACTCGCGCTGTTCTCGGACGATGCCGCCAAGGTACGCCCGTGCTTCGTGCGCTTGCGCGAATTGCGCGAACGCCTGCGTGAAGATGCCCCGGACGGCGTCGCGATGGACGAACTCTCGATGGGCATGTCCGGTGATTTTGAACTCGCGATCGAACAGGGCGCGACGAGCGTGCGCGTCGGCCAGGCGATATTCGGTGCGCGTGCCGTGCCCGACAGCGCGTATTGGCTGGATGCTGCGGTCCGCTGAGACCGATCAGAACAAGCGTGTGAAGATCCGGATGCCGGCGAGGTATTCGCCGGCGATCGTGCCGAGGTTGCTGAGCATGAACACCAGCAGGGTGCGGGCTACGCGGTTGTGCCACCAGCCGGAGACGTGCAACAAATCCTTCCGCAGTGACTGGAAATCGCCCACGCGCGGTTTGCGCAGCCACGCTTCGACCATGCCGGAGAACACGCCCGATGACAGTCCGGGTGGGCGCAGCGGTTTCAACGGGCCCATGATGCCGGCGGTGAGAATCGACAACGGGTGCCCGCCAGCTATCGCGGCGCCCAGGGCACTGAAGGCGGCGGTGTAGATCACCCAGTCGCGCAACGCGTGCCAGCCGAGTGTGGCGTTGCGGTAGAACAGCCAGCCAATCATGCCGAAGATCGCGAGCATCACGGCAATCGCGAAGTACTTCGGCCACTTGGGTGAGGGCAGCTTCGCCGCCAACGGATCAATGATGCTGCGCGGCGCGTCCTGTTGCGCCGTGAGTTCCCGCTCGATGCCGGCGAGGTGGCCGGCGCCGATCACGACCAGCACGCGTTTGGCGAGGGGGCGATCCGCACTTTCTTCGCGCAGGCGTGCGGCCATGAAGGTATCGCGCTCGCCGATCAGCGCGTCGTACAACGGTTTCGAATCGCGCGCGAATTCACCGAACGCGCCTTCGAGGATGTCACCCTGTTTCAGTTTCTCGATCTCGGCCTCGTCGATCTCCTCGCGCGAAAACACGCTGGCGATCAGGCTGCCAAGGATGCCCATGCGGTCGCGAAAGCGCACGCCGCGATAGGCGTGATTGAGCGTGATGCCGATTTCGCGGTCGACCAGCCACAGGTGCAGGCCACGCTCGTCGGCGGCCTGCATCGCCGCCTTCATTTCGGCGCCAGGCTCGATGCCGTATTGCTCGGCGATGCGTTGCTGGAACGACGACAGCGCCAGCGAAGCGAATACCATGCCGGCCTTGCCGGTGCGGATCACCTGGAACAGGTCCAGCTTCGCGAAGGCATCCGGATCCCGGATGGTGCGCGCACGCGATTCGCACAATTCGATGGCGATGCTATCGAACGGCTCGCGCGCGATCAATGCCTTGACCGCATCGACGCTGGCGCGCGACACGTGCGCGGTGCCCAGCAATACGTATTCCACGCCGTCGCGGCTCACACGTGCGATGGGCTGGTCGAGCAGGGGATCGGGTGTAGCTGCTGCGGTGTTTGAATCGCGAGTTGCGTCCAAGGGACCTCTGAAAAGCGTAGCGAGCGAAGGCAGGTTGCGCGACGCCGGAGCGGAGGAACCGGAGTGTACACGCCAGTACATGAGGATTCCGAGCACCGCCGGCGCGGAAGATGCCGAGCGCAGCAGCTTTTCAGAGGTTCCTTAGTCGCGGAATCGTTTCGTCAGGTCGGCGTAGGCGTCGATGCGACGATCGCGCAGGAATGGCCAGATGCGGCGCACGCCCTCGCTGCGCGCCATGTCGATGTCGACGACCAGCAGCTCGCGCTTGTTGCTGCCCGCCTGGGCCAGCATTTCGCCTTGCGGGCCGGCAACGAAACTCGATCCCCAGAATTGCACGCCACGGCCACCTGCTTCCGCCGAGTCCGTTGGCGGCGGTTCGAAGCCGACCCGGTTGCAGGCCGCGAGCGGCAAGCCGTTGGCGATCGCGTGGCCGCGCTGCACGGTGGTCCACGCCTCGCGCTGGCGATCTTTCTCGTCCTGCGGATCGGCCGGATCCCAACCGATCGCAGTCGGGTACAAGAGGATATCGGCGCCAGCGAGCGCCATCAGGCGCGCGGCTTCCGGATACCACTGGTCCCAGCACACCAGCACTCCGAGCTTGCCGAGCGAGGTCTGGATGGGATGGAAACCGAGGTCGCCCGGCGTGAAGTAGAACTTCTCGTAATAGGCCGGATCATCGGGAATGTGCATCTTGCGGTATTTGCCCGCGATTTCCGCAGACCGGTCGAAGACGACTGCGGTGTTGTGGTACAGGCCGGCGGCGCGGCGCTCGAACAACGACGCGACCACGACCAGTTGCAACTCCGCGGCCAGCTTGCCCAGGCGTTCGGTGGAGGGTCCGGGGATGGTCTCGGCGCGATCGAACTCGTCCACCGATTCGTGCTGGCAGAAGTACGGGCCGTTGTGGATTTCCTGCAGCAGCACCAGCTGCGCGCCCGCGCGCGCGGCTTCGCGCAGACCCGCTTCGATCGCATCGAGGTTGGCCACGACGCTGCCGTGGTCGGATTCCTGCAACAGCGCGAGTTTGAGGATTCGTTTCATGAGTCGACAGTGTACGAGGCCACGTGCTGCGGTAGGAGCGGCGGAAGCCGCGATGGTTCGCGTTCGAGCCTACCGGGTCGCGGCTTCCGCCGCTCCTACAGTAAGCCTTGCGGCAATTGCATCGTCACGCAATGCAGGCTGCCGTTTTGCCAGATCAGTGGCTGACACGGTATCTGCACGACTTCGCGATTCGGGTGGGCGAGGCCGATGGTTGCGGCAGCAGCGTCGTCGACGACGTCGCCGTACGCCGGTACCAGCACCGCGCCGTTGACGATCAGGTAATTGGCATAGGACGCCGCCAGCCTGCGGCCGTCGTCCAGGATCGGCCGGGGCCACGGCAACGGGAAGGTCCGGTACGGCTTGCCATCGAGCGTGCGCAGCGCTTCGATCTCGCTGCGCATCGCGGCGAGTTCGGCGTAGTGCGCATCATCGGGATCACTGCACGACTGATACACGATTGCATCATCAGGCGCGAAGCGGGCGAGCGTGTCAATGTGGGCGTCGGTGTCGTCGCCCTGCAGATAACCGCGATCCAGCCACAGCATGCGTGATGCCGCCAGCGCATTGCGCAAGGTGTGTTCGATCTGCGCGCGCGACCGGTCAGGATGGCGCTGGTGCAGGCAGCGCCAGGTCGTAAGTAAGGTGCCGCGGCCGTCCGATTCGATGCCGCCGCCTTCCAGCGCCCAATCCACGCGCTGGTGGCGCACATGCGGGTTGAATACGCCGCGATCGAACAGGCCGGCGACCAGGGCGTCGTCCTGTGCGGCCTCGAACTTGCCGCCCCAGCCGGTGAAGCGGAAATCCGTAAGCACGGACTGTTGGTCACCGCCGCGCAACGTCAGCGGACCGCTGTCGCGCAGCCAGGTGTCATCGTAGGGAATCTCGACGAAACGCACGCGCTCGAGATTGGCGCCGGCTTCACGCAGCAGCGCGGTGGCGTGCGCGCCGATTTCGGCATCGGGCACGCACACGATCGCGATTTCGAAGCGCGCGATCGCGCAGACCAGTGCGGCGTAGGTTGCTTCGGCGGCATCCAGCCGGTCAGCCCAGTCGGTGCCATTGTGCGGCCACGCGAGCAGTACCGCGGATTGCGGTTCCCATTCGGCGGGCAGCCGCAATTCAGTGAATGGCATCGAGAGGGCCTTTGGCGTTGCCTGCTTCCGGCCGAGTGCCGCAAGCCGGAGTTCAATGGTTCCGACACGTCAACAGGAGTCCCAACTTGCGCAGGGATCATCAGGCAGGGCGAAGCGGCCGGAACCTTACGAAGCGGTTTTTGGACCGGGGTAGCGCGCCACGCTGTGGATCACATGCTGGTACTCGAAATACACGATGTACTGTGCGTATTCCCAGCGATGGATCGGCGGCTGGTACTTCGAGCTGCCGCCGCGCGTCGGCAATACTTTCAGCGGTGCCCCGAATGCGCGCTTGACCGCGGCCATGCTCATGCCGCGCGTCGGCAAATTCATGTGGCGTTCCTGCTTGACCTTCATGCGCAGCGTTTCGGCGTGCGCGGTGGAAGGGAACATCACGGGTGCGGCGGTCAGTACGAACGTCGCGGCAATCAGGCTGATGGCGATGCGATTCATGGCGATACCTTCCCCGGGCGCCCTGCGCCGATGTGCCTTTGTAGCAAAATCCGCCCGCGGGCGCCAGCGGTTCGTGCACAAAAAAGGCCACCGAAGGTGGCCTTTTTCAAGAGCTTGCAGGCAAGACTTAACGCTGACGCGCCTTGAAGCGCGGGTTGCTCTTGCAGATCACGAATACCTTGCCGCGGCGGCGCACGATCTTGCAGTCGCGGTGGCGCTGCTTGGCGGACTTCAGGGACGAAAGCACCTTCACGGCGGACTCCTCGGATTCAATTCGACCAAAACAAGCCGGAAAGTGTAGCGTGCCCAAATACTTGGTGCAAGCCTCGGGACACGTTCGAGTGCGGCCGTTATTCTAGGTAATCCCGCGCCAAAACCCCAAACGGAGCACACCACCGTGGCAGCCGATCTCGACCTGACCTGCGTCAACACCATTCGCTTCCTGTCAGTGGACATGATCCAGAAGGCCAACAGCGGCCATCCGGGTTTGCCACTGGGTGCGGCGCCGATGGCCTACGTGTTGTGGTCGAAATTCCTGAAGCATCACCCTGCGAATCCGCACTGGGCTGACCGTGACCGCTTCGTGCTGTCGGCGGGCCACGGCTCGGCGCTGCTGTACAGCCTGCTGTACCTGACCGGCTACGACGTCTCGCTGGACGACATCAAGCAGTTTCGGCAGTGGGGCAGCAAGACCCCGGGCCACCCCGAGCGCGGCCACACTGCCGGTGTCGAGACCACCACCGGGCCGCTGGGACAGGGCCTGGCCAATGCGGTCGGCATGGCGATGGCGGAAGCCCAACTCGCTGCGCGCTACAACCGCGATGGCCACAAGGTGATCGATCACCATACTTGGGCGCTCGTCAGCGATGGCGACCTGATGGAAGGGGTGGCGTCGGAAGCCGCATCGCTGGCCGGCCATTTGCAACTGGGCAAGCTGATCTGCTTGTATGACGACAACTACGTGACGCTGGCGGCCGGCACCGACATTACCTTCACCGAGGATCGCGCCGCGCGCTTCAAGTCGTATGGCTGGCATGTGCAGACTGTCGCGGATGGCAACGATCTCGAAGCGATCGAAAAGGCGATCAAGCGCGCCAAGGGCAAGAAGAACCAACCGTCCTTGATCCTGGTGCGCACCCGCATCGGATTTGGTTCGCCGTTGCAGGACAGTTACAAGGCGCATGGTTCGCCGCTCGGCGCCGACAACGTCGCGGCGACCAAGAAGAAGCTCGGCTGGCCGGAGCAGCCGGCGTTACTGGTGCCGGATTCGGCGCTTGCGCACTTCCGCGAAGCCGGGAAAAAAGGCAAGAGCGCAGAGGCGGGCTGGAAGCGTCGCTGGAACAAATACGCCAGGGCGTTTCCACAACTTGCTGGTGAATTGCAAGGTTCTATCGAAGGCAAGCTGCCAGCTGGATGGGATGCCGATGTCCCGATTTTTCCGGCTGATGCCAAGGGCATGGCGACCCGCGTCGCCGGTGGCAAGGTGTTGTCGGCAATCGCGCCGAAACTGGCCGCGATCAGCGGCGGCTCGGCCGATCTTGATCCATCCACCCATACGGCCGTAAAAGGTCTGGGCGTGTTCTCGCCCGGCCAGGAACCTGACGAACAGGGCAGTCCGGACGAAGTCTGGAGTTACGCCGGCCGGAACATCCATTTCGGTGTGCGCGAACACGCGATGGGCGCGATTGCCAACGGCATGGCCGCGCACGGCGGATTCATTCCCTACACGGCGACGTTCATGGTGTTTTCCGATTACATGCGCCCGCCGATGCGGCTTGCGGCGATCATGGGCCTGCGCGTGATCAACGTGTTTACGCACGATTCGATCGCGGTGGGCGAGGACGGCCCGACCCACGAGCCGGTCGAACAACTCGCGGGATTGCGTTCCGTTCCGAACCTTGACGTGATCCGTCCGGGCGATGCGAATGAAACCGCCGTCGCCTGGAAGGTGGCAATCGAATCCGCGCAGAATCCGACCGCGATCATCCTCTCGCGCCAGAACGTGCCGACGCTGGACCGCACGAAGTTCGCGAGTGCTGAAGGTGTGCGC
>DZCM01000015.1 GCA_022730295.1 Rhodanobacter sp.
GGCGAGCATCGCAGGGCAGTTTTGGCAACACGACGTTGCCGAAACCGTCATGCCCGGCGCAATGGTCTTTCGCCCCTTTCTGCCGAAACAGAAAGGGGCTCGCTCGCGGAGCGAGCGAAACCGCTTGTCACGGCGTCAGGCCGCCTGCTTCCACTGCCCAAGTGCCGCCAGCCCATTGTCGCGCGCGCGTTCAACCACGATCTTCTGCGCGGCGGCGAAATTGCCGGTCAGGTCCCTGGCCCACAGGTGCAAGGCGGCCTGCTGCATCGCGCGACCGTACGAGAACGACAGCGGCCACGGATGCGGACCGAGCTGGTTCATGGCGTTCAGGTGTGCGGTGGCGTCTTCATCGCTCTGGCCGCCGGACAGGAACACCACGCCCGGCAGCACCGCCGGTACCGCCGACTTCAGGCACAGGATGGTTGATTCGGCGACTTCCTCGATGCCGGCCTGCTCGGAGCAGCTTTTGCCGGACACCACCATGCTGGCCTTCAGGATGGTGCCTTCCAGCATCACGTTCTGTTCGTACAACGCCGCGAACAGCGAGCGCAGCGTGGCTTCGGTGACCTCATAGCAAGTCTCGATGTCGTGGTCGCCGTCCATCAGCACTTCGGGTTCAACCATCGGTACGATGCCGGCTTCCTGGCACAGTGCGGCGTAGCGCGCCAGCGCATGCGAGTTGGCTTCGATGCAGGTGCTCGACGGCATGTCATCGCCGATGGTGATCACCGCGCGCCACTTGGCAAATTCGGCGCCGAGCTTCGCGTATTCGGCAAGCCGCTCGCGCAGGCCATCAAGCCCTTCCGTGATCAGCTCACCGGGGAATCCGGCCAGCGGCTTGGCGCCCATGTCGACCTTGATGCCGGGGATGATGCCGGCGTTTTTCATCACCTTGGTGAACGGCACGCCGGCCTTGGTCGACTGGCGAATCGTTTCGTCATACAGGATTGCGCCGGAGATGTGTGCAGCAAGGCCCGGCGCGGTCAGCAGCATCTCGCGGTAGGCGCGGCGGTTTTCTTCGCTGTCGGGCACGCCGACCGCGTCGAAGCGTTTCCTGATGGTGCCGGTGGATTCGTCGATCGCGATGATGCCCTTGCCCGGTGCGACCATCGCCTGCGCGACGGCTTCCAGTTGATCGATGCTCATGACGGTCGTCCGCTGCTGTCTGTGGACCGTCGATTATAGAAGAACCGGCGCCGCACGGGCCGGGCCGCCTTTTGGCGTTCAAGGTTTCGGTGCGGCCATCGAGGCCGGAAGCTGGGGCTTTGGAACGGATACAGGCGGATCAACGCGGATGCAGCCGGAATCGGCGTTCATCCGCGTGAACCCCGTCGAAAAGCTGTTGCGGCTGATTTGTCCCGAGCTCAGCGATACGCGCCGGGGAAATCCTTCAGTACGCACGCATCGGTGATCCGTTTGCGCGCGGCCGGGTCTTTCGGCAGGTTGAACGGAATGATGATGTAGGTGAACACTGGCTGGCGCGCGCCGTTGGCGGTGGCGGGCGCGTAATGCATGTCCTTCACGGCACTGGCTGCGACTGATTTCAGGTCACCCGCCGGGATGGTTTTGCGCACCACGATATCGTGGGTGATGCCATCCGAGCCGATCATGTAGGTGACGGCCGAGCAGGTCGGGCGGTCCATGCCGAGGCCGCTGTTGGGGACATCCACCGTCAACGAAGTGTTGGTCATCACCCAATAGCTGGTCAGCTGATCGGGGGGCAAGGCAAGGACGTTGATGGTGACTGCCGAGGCGGCGGTTGCGAGCGTGGCGGTCAATGCCACGATGGCAAAAATGGATTTTTTCATCGGGATGATGCGGCGTCGAATTGCAATGTGTTCACTATGCACGATTCTGGGTGAACAAACGGTTGCCGTCGCGTCGGGAAAATGCGTGAACAGGACGCCTGTACGCTTTTCCCGAGTCCCGGTTTTTCGTCACAAATCTCGCAGGCTCTCGGCAATTCCGTCCACGCCCACGCTCAGCAATTTGAGCGTGTTGGTGCCGCCGCCCTGACCGGTGTGGTCGCCGTGGGTCAGTAGCACACGGTCGCCGACGGCGAGGTCGCCGCGCTGGAACAGTTGCTGCACGGCCCTGCGCACCACCAGAATCGGGTAGTCGTACGCGCGGCCGAACGCCAGCGGCTTGACGTCGCGCAGCAGCAGCATGCGGCGGCGTGCTTCGGCGCTGGGGGTGAGCGCGTAGATCGGCACCGACGAGCGGTAGCGCGACAACCATTGCGCGGTGGTGCCCGATTCCGTCAGCGTCACGATCGCGCGCACCGGCAATTGCGTGGCGAGGAACATCGCCGCCATCGCGATGGCCTGATCGCTGCGGTCGAGCCGGTGGGTGAGGGTGGAGATGTCCTCGCCCGGCTCGAACTGGCGCTCGGCGCCGAGACAAATGCGTGCCATGGCCGCCACCGCCACATCCGGATGTCTGCCGGCGGCCGATTCCTGCGACAGCATCACCGCGTCGGTACCATCGATCACCGCATTGGCGACGTCCAGTACTTCGGCGCGGGTAGGAATGGGCGATTCCACCATCGACTGCAGCATTTGGGTCGCGGTGATCACTGCGCGATTGCGTGCCAGTGACTCGCGGATGATTTTCTTTTGCAGGCCCGGCAATTCGGCATCACCAATTTCGACGCCAAGGTCGCCGCGCGCGACCATCACCGCATCCGACGCGTCGATGATTTCTTCCAGCCGGTCGATGGCTTCGGCGCGTTCGATCTTGGCGACCAGCCAGGCATCGCCGCCGGCCTCGCGCAACAGCCGGCGCGCTTCTTGGATATCCGCGGCCGAGCGCACGAACGATACCGCGAGGAAGTCGGCCTTGAGTTGCGCCGCCAACTTGATGTCGGCGCGATCCTTGTCCGACAACGCATCCAGCGACAGCCCGCCGCCCTTGCGGTTGAGGCCCTTGCGGTCTGACAACTTGCCGCCGATGGTGACCCTGCAATGGATCGCGGAGCCATTGACTTCGCGCACTTCAAGTTCGACCAGACCGTCATCCAGCAGCAGGCGGTCGCCCGCCTGTACGTCGCCGGGCAGGCCGAGGTAACTCACGCCCACGCGCGAAGCGTCGCCCGCCGGCGCGTCGGCGCGGCAGTCGAGCAGGAATTCCGCGCCGGGTTCCAGTTGCACCGGGCCATTGGCAAAGCGCTCGACACGGATCTTCGGCCCTTGCAGGTCGGCCAGCACTCCGACTTCACGCCCGAGTTTTGCCGCCGTATCGTGGGCCTCGCGTGCACGCCGCAGGTGGTCTTCCGGAATGCCGTGGGAGAGGTTCAGGCGAACCACGTCGACGCCAGCGAGCAGCGCGCGTTCCAGCACGCCAGGTGCATCGGTGGCGGGGCCAAGCGTGGCGACAATGCGCGTGCGGCGACTTGAATTCATCGCGTTACGCTAGCACAGGCGAGGGCTGCATGACCGGTGTTTTCGTTGTCCAGCGGCGTGGGGTTCGCGATGGCACCTGCGGGATCCAGGGCGCCTCCGTTGCAGGAAGAGTCGTCCGGTCGTCGCCGTTGTGCAAACGGCGATCACGTTTGCACGCCCCGCGTTTTCGAGCCTTCAAGAATTTGGCTGCTTCGGCACGTGCTGGTGGCGTTCCACGGACGTGCGGATTTCTTCGCGTGCCGCGTTGGCGTCGCTCCAGCCGGAAATTTTTACCCACTTGCCGGGTTCGAGGTCCTTGTAGTGCTCGAAGAAGTGCGCGATGCGATCGCGCCAGTGTTGCGGAGCGTCGTTGATGTCTTGGATATGTGCGTAGCCGCGGAATACCTTGTCAGCGGGCACGACGATCAGCTTGGCGTCGCCACCGGCTTCGTCATCCATGTTCAGCAGGCCGACCGGTCGGCAGCGGATCACCGAGCCGGCAATCAACGGCAACGGCAGCAGCACCAGCGCATCAGCCGGGTCGCCGTCGTCAGACAAAGTGTTGGGCACGTAGCCGTAGTTGCACGGATAGCGCATCGGTGTGGTCAGCACGCGGTCTACAAAGATCGCGCCGGTGGCCTTGTCGACCTCGTACTTGACCGGCTCGGCATCTTTGGGAATCTCGATGATGACGTTGATTTCATCCGGCACGTTGCGGCCGGCGGGGACGCGGTCCAGGCCCATGAGGATGTCCTTCATGAAACTGCGCATTCTACCGGGTGACCGGCCCCGGTTTCCGCCCCCTGATTCCGGTTTCGGATCTGCCGTTCAAAAAAAACGCCGCCTGATGGCGGCGTTTTTCAGCTGGGGGGCAACGCCGGCTACTGCAATTTGTCCCACAGGAAGTCATAAGCCAGCGCATGCATCGTCGCGGCTTGCGCATTGTCGGCGCCGGCGCCGTGGCCGCCCTCGGTGTTCTCGTAAAACCACACGTTCTTGTAACCCATGGCCTCCATCTTCGCGGTCATCTTGCGCGCCTGCTGCGGTCCAACGCGGTCGTCACTGGTGGTTGTGTAGAACAGCACGTCCGGATATTTCATGCCCGGCTTGACGTTCTGGTAGGGCGAGAAGGTCTTGATGAAGGCCCACTGTTTCGGGTCATCGGGGTTGCCGTATTCGGCTTCCCACGAGGCGCCGGCGTCAAGGTGGATGTAGCGCTTCATGTCGAGCAGCGGCACTTCGCACGAGATCGCGCCATACAGTTGCGGATACTCGGTGAGCATGTTGCCCATCAGCAGGCCGCCATTGCTGCCGCCTTCGGCGCCGAGATGCGCGGGCGAGGTGACGCCGCGCTTGATCAGGTCTTCGGCGACCGCGGCGAAATCTTGATAGGCCTTGGGGCGGTTGGCTTTCATCGCGGCCTTGTGCCACACCGGGCCGTATTCGCCGCCACCGCGGATGTTGGCCACCACGTACACGCCGCCACGTTGCAGCCAGGCGCGACCGATCGACCCGGAATAGTACGGCAGCAGCGAAACCTCGAAGCCGCCGTAACCGTATTCCAGCACGCGGTTCTTGCCGTCCAGTTGCATGCTCTTGGGCGCGATCTCGAAATACGGCACACGGGTGCCATCCTTCGACTGCACGAAGTGCTGGCTGACCGTGAACTTCGCGGCATCGAAAAATGCCGGTTCCTGCTTCAGCACTTTTGCGGGGCCCTGCCCGAGGGTGCCGAGTTCCAGCGTGGATGGCGTCAGGAAGCCGGTGACATACAACCAGTAGGCATCGCTGTGGTCGGCATCGACCGCACTGGCGCTCACGGTGCTGTTGTCCGGTACGCCCGGCAGCGCCGAGTGCGTCCATGCGCCGTTGCCGGAGGCTGGCGGCGTCAACACGGCGAGACGGCTTTTCACGTCATCGAGCGCGGCGAGGATGATGTGGTGCCGCGTCCACGTATAACCCGACAGCGCGGTGTGGGCATCGGGGGTGAACAACGCCGTGAAGTCGCGATTGCCGCCCATGAAGGCGTCAAAGTGGATCGCGAGCAGGGCACCGGCCGGCCAGGTCTTGCCGCCGGTGGTCCAGGGCGATTTGGTTTCCACCAACATCCATTGGCGATGCACGTCGGCGTTGGCGTCTTCCGGGATATCGACCTTGACGAGCTTGCCATCGACGCGCTGGAACATCGTGCCGTGGTAGAAATCCTTCTGCACCGTGACGAAGTCGCGTTCGAAGCCCTTGGTGTGATCGTGGTAGGCGCCGACCGCGAGGTCGCTCGGCTTGCCTTCGTACACCAGCGTTGCTTCTTTGAGCGGCGTGCCGCGCGTCCATTCCTTGACGATGCGTGGATAGCTCGACTTCGTCATCGAGCCCGGCCCGAAATCGGTGCCGACGTACACGTGGTTGGCGTCGATCCAGCTGATTTGCGTTTTCGCGACCGGCAGGGCGAAGCCGCCTTTCACGAATGATTTCGTGGACATGTCAAACTCGCGCACCTCGACCGCATCGCCGCCGCCGGGGGAAAGCGAAATGAGGCAATGCACGAACTCGGGCTTCATGCACTGCGCGCCCTTGAACACCCAGTGCTTGCCCTCGGCCTTGTTGAGGGCGTCGATATCGAGCACCGTCTCCCACTTCGGCTCGGCCTTCTCGTATTCGGCCAGTGTGGTGCGCCGCCAGATGCCGCGCGGATGAGTCTTGTCCTGCCAGAAGTTGTAATAAAACTCGCCCATTTTGCCGACGTAGGGAATGCGCGCGTCAGAATCAAGCACCTCGAGGATTTCGCCGCGGGTTTTCTTGAATTCGGGCGTTTCCATGAACGCCTTTTGGGTGATCGCGTTCTGCGCGTGCACCCAGTCCAGCGCGCGTGGGCTGCGCGTGGCTTCCAGCCACAGGAACGGATCGCCCGTGGCGGTGCTGGCGGCGCTTGCCCTTGCGGGCGGCGGGTTGCTTGCGTGGGCCATGCTGGGTGCCAGGGGAATGCTCAGGGCGAGGATCAGCCAGTAAGGTCGCATCGGGATGCTCTACAGACGGGAAATCAATCCGGCAAGCATCGCACCGATCCGCGTGCGGTTTATGTGTCGGAAGTCACTGGTTGCTTTGCCGTGGCGGCCGGTGAAGGCGAACTTCACCACGAGGTAATACAAGGCCAGCAGCGCCAGCCAGACCCGACCGTCGCGCAACCAGGCTGGCTGCCCGGCCTGCTGCACCGTCGCACTGGTTGCGACCAGCGCCAAGGCACATGCTGCGCACGAGTCCGCGGCGGATTTGCTTTGTAGAAAGGCTCACCATCCGCCACCGCCACCACCGCCGCCGCCACCACCGGAGCCGCCGCCGCCACCGGAGCCGGGCGACACCGACGATGACGCGATCGCGCCACCGAGTCCCGAGGACAGGTCGCTGGCAAAACTGGCGAAGCTCGCTCCAGTGAAGGATCCGTAGCTGCCGCCGGAATACCAGCCCGGCTGCGCTGCCTGCATTTGCGCGGGTGTCAGCGCATCGGCGAAACGCTCGGCCCAGACATTGCCGACGCCGAGCGCCAGCGCGTAAGGCAGGTAGGTCGCGAACAGGTCAGGGCGCGCTTCCGGCTTGTATCGCGCATCCAGTTCCTGCTTCTCGGCGACACCGAGATACCAGCGAAACCCATTGATGCGGTCGAGCAATTTGGTGCCCAGTTGCGTGGGCGCCTTCATCCAGAAATAGAAAGCGATATTGGTGGCGATGAGTGCCAGGAAAATCGGAATGACCGCGTAGCCGGCGAGGTTTGCAAGCGCGACGAGACCGCCGATTTCGCCCGCCGAAAACACCACGGCCATAAACCACGCACTGATGGCGCCCTTGCCAGTGCCGGTCTGGATCGCGGCGCTCAGCAGGAAGGCCACGCCGAGGCTCCATCCGGCCAGCCACAACAACATGCCGGCGGTGCCGGCGCCGGCGCCGAGCGACGCCAGCCATGCAGTCAGTGCCGTGATCGCCAGGCCGGGCAGCAGGTACTTGTAGTTGGTGAGGAAGTATTTTTTCTCGAAGCCTGCCTTCAATGCCGACTTGAAGGCCGTGCTCGCCGCTTGCACGCGCGTGTGGTTAGTCTGCTCGAAGACGAGCTCGTCGCCGCCCCCGAACAGCGTGTTGCGCAGTGCCTGCTCGGGACCGCTGAGTGCAGCGATCGTGTCGGCGCCTGCGCGCCGCGCCAGCCACTTCTTGTCATCGCGCCGCTCGATGGTCAACCCGCCTTTCGCCGCGATGCCGAGGATGCCGGCGGTGAAGCAGGTGTTGTCGAAGCCCATGTTGCGCACGAAGCGCAGCGCCGCGGCGGAATCGCCGTCCGGCGGTTCGTATTCGGCGACTTTAGGACCGGATGCCGGATCACGGCCGTGTCGGTTCCAGATCACGAGGTAATACGCCCACAACACCACCAGTCCGAGGATCCCCCAGATCAAATTGCGGTTGTCGTGCAGCAGCCACATGATTTTCTGCGTGGCGGTTGGCGTTGCGACGATGCCTTTGGGGAAGTCGAGCACGATGCTGAGATTTTCATTGGGACCCAGCGCCCGGGTTGCGGTGTAATCAGCGCCGCCCGGTTGCAGGGTCGCTGTCAGTGCCTGCTCGTTCGATCCCTGTGCGCCGGTGTAGCCGTAGGCTTTCAACTGATCCTCTGGCACGGCGGACGGCAAGCGCACGCTGGCGCTGATTTTTGCGACGTCGAAATCCCAGCCGGTGCCGTTGACGTTCCAGAACAACTCATCGTGGCCGGCGAAGAATCCGAGCTCGCGGGTGACGCGGTAATGCAACGTGAAGTCATGTTCGCCGTGGGCGAGGTCCATGTCCTTGTCGCCGAGGTACACGCGCACACCGTTGCTGCGGCGCTCGCTGTGCCAGTCGACATCGCTGCCATCGAGGGTGGCGCCGAGCACGTTGAATCCAACCTTGTAGCGGTTGTGCTGCGGGTCGCGGTAATCGGTGGGAAAGTCGCGATAGATGCCGTGGCGGATGCGCCCGCCTTCGGCCACCACGCGGATGTGCTCGGTGACATCCATGCTGCCATTCGCGGCAATCGCAATGTCCGTGTGGTAATCGAGAATGCGCTCCTGCGCCACGGCGGTACCGGCACAGGCCAGCAAGGCGAACAGGGCGAACAGCGTGACCGCTAAGCGTGCGCGCATCGGAGTGCTCCCGTCAGCTCAATTGAACCTCGACATTGGCCCGGGCATCGGCTTCGGCAGCGAAGAATTCCGCCGGCTTGAATCCGAGCGGACTCGCGATCAGCAGCGTGGGAAAGGTTTCCAGCGCAGTGTTGTACTCGCGCACCGAGCCGTTGTAGAAACGCCGCGCGTGTTGCAGGGTGTCTTCCACCTGCAACAGTTGCGATGACAGCTGACTGAAGTTGGCGCTGGCCTTGAGATCGGGATAGGCCTCGCCGAGCGCGATCAGGCGCCCGAGGTTCTGGCCGAGGGCAGTTTCCGGATCGGTGCGTGAGGCTGGCGAGCCGGCCTTCAAGGCCGCGCTGCGCTCGCTGGCGATGTTTTCGAGCAGACCTTGCTCGTGGTGCGCGTAGCCTTTGACAGTCTCGACCAGCATTGGCACCAGATCATGGCGGCGCTGCAATTGCACATCGACGTCGCTCCAGGCTACGTGCACCTGGTTGCGCAGCCGCACCATGCGGTTGAACAGCCAGACCGCCGCGGCGACGATCAGCAGCACGGTCACGGCGAGCAAGATGGTCATGCTTGGCCTATTTGCGCGCGCTGGCGTGAAGCGGCGCCGGCGGTGCGCGACGAAGTGATGTACATGTTGCGTGCTCCCCGGATCGAGCAGCCATGTTTGCAGCGTCGAGGCGCCGGTTCAATCACCGGTTGTCGTGTCGATGGACCTGCGCTTCGCAGTCTGCGCGACCGGGCCTGAAACCCCGGCGCGGCGGCGAGCTCGCCGAGGCGACGGCATGAAGGGTTGCAACAGTTGCAGTGCCAATGACGCCGGCATCGGCGTATCGATGCCGTAGCGGTCCGGCCATTGATCAGGACGACGATAGGTGCCGAACAAGCTGTCGATGAATGGGAACATCGCCGCGTAATTGCCTTCACGCCGGGTGTCGCGCGTGTGATGCCAGCGATGGAAAAACGGCGTGGCGATGACGTGCTCCAGCACACCAAAACGCCAGCGCAGGTTGGCGTGGACAAAGAAACCCCACAGCGTGCCGAGCACCAGCACCAGCGCCGTGAGCGCCGTCGAGCCGCCTGGCAGTCCGAGCGCAAGTACGGGAATGAATCCGCACATCCGCGTGAACGCCATGTCCACCGGGTGCGCGCGGGTGTTGGTCAGGAAATCGATCGCTTCGGCGCTGTGGTGGATCGCGTGAAAGCGCCATAGCCACGGGATCCGGTGGGATAAACGATGACCCCAGTAAAAACCGATTTCACCCACCAGCAACGCCAGCGCGAGTCGAGCCGCAGCCGGCAGCCCTGCGATCGCCGCCAGCATGGTGGACGGAATGAGCTGGTGGATGGCAGCCCCAAGCAGAATCAGCGGCACGCCAAGGAGCAGCCCGACGAAGACCGAATTGAGCACGAAGTAGCCGAGGTCGATCAGGCAGTCGCGTCGAAAAATCTTCTGCCGCCGTACGCCTGCCAAGCGCTCCAGGGGTATGAAGATCGCGCACAGCAGCAGCAGCCAGATCGCGAGATGATAGAGCTCGGCGATCAGGGCGTTCATGACAGGTCAATGCATCTCGCAGTCGGGCGGAATGGCCGCCGCGACGTTGGCAACGTGTGCCTAGGCCATCTCGCCGCCGCCGTGACGACGCGCGCGGCGACGTGCCGCGATGGTGAGCAGTCCCAAGCCCAGCAAGCCGCCGCCGAACATCCCGAGCACCGGCGGTTCCGGCACGACTTCATACATGGAGATATTGCTGAGCAGGGCGAACGGCGGACCACCCGAGGGCGTACCCATCGACAGGAAGTTCAGCATTTCCGAAGCGGACGTTGCGGTGAAGGTGAAGGACACCGGCGCCCAGTCTGCCCAGCCGTGTGTACCGATGCTGTTGGTCGAAGTGGTGAAGGATTGGCCGCCGAGCGACACCTTGAACTTCTCGGTAGTGGAACCCTGTTTGCTCATTTCCTGGGTGGAAGCCCACCAGAAATTCACCGTGTATTGCCGGCCGGCAACGAGGTTGTTGATGGTCTGGCTGATTCCGCCCCGGATCGCCGAGTCGCCGTCCAGTCCAACGAATGATCCGGAGCCGGTCGGCGGCGCAGTGACTGCCGCGGGCAGGCGCTGGGTGGAGCCGTCGCCCCATTGCGTGCAGGCTGAGACCGTCGATGCCGCGCTGGCGCTCGGATACCAGATTTCGTAACCGCCGTTGCCGGTCTAGCCGCTGACGAACTCACCGCCCCATTGGCAGCCGGCGGTGGTGGTGGCGCTGCTGCTGAATTGGGTCGGCGCAGTCGCGCCAGTCGTGGTCTGGCTGAAATCGCCGTTGGTGATCAGGTCGACCGGCGTTGCATGGGCAAGACCGATTGAGCCGGCTGCGAGCAGCGCGGCCACGCCAAGGGTGGTGAGCTTCATTGGGATCCCTGTTTCCTGATGAATGACGCCGACGGATGATGTCAAGGCAATTTCAATGCCATATGGTATGGGAACTCGGCCAGCGCCGACTCGACGCATCTGTGAACAATTCTAACGATTTCGGGGACCTGTCGAGCCCCCATTGCGCCCGCTGCCGCTGAAGCCGTTTCCTCCACTGAAGGCGCCACGGCCTCACTTTCCTATCAGGACCCGGACGGGCTGTTCCTCACAGCTCTTTGGGTGGGAACTCTACTCCAACTGGCTCGAGTCAGCGAGGACGCTGCAACAAGTCTCGCCGGCGAGGTGGCCATCGGCATCGTGACTGTAGCCGACGGTCCAGGTGGATCCATTCTGGTTCATGGCTTCGCTGACGAGCAGGCCGCGCTTGTCGTACAGATAACTGTTGGTGACCGGCGCGTTGGTGATGCCGCCATTGGCGTCCTGCCGGGTGATCGTGCTCGGTTGCCCTGTGGCTGTGTACGTCCACGCGTGGTTGCCGTTGCCGCCGGGGAAGGTCAATGCGGTGCTGAACTTGGGAACGATGTGGCAAGACAAGACGTGACCCCGCTTTTTGACCCCTCACTACTCTTGGATGGAACTCAACGCCCGGCAAAAGAAAAGCCCCGCGCATGGCGGGGCTTTTCGCAAGCGATGCCACTTGCAGCCGATCAATGCGCCGCGGCAGCCAGCAACGGGATGATGAGCAACGCAACGATGTTGATGATCTTGATCAGCGGGTTGACCGCCGGGCCGGCGGTGTCCTTGTACGGGTCGCCCACGGTGTCGCCGGTGACGGCGGCCTTGTGTGCGTCCGAACCCTTGCCGCCGAAGTTGCCGTCCTCGATGTACTTCTTGGCGTTGTCCCAGGCGCCGCCGCCGGTGGTCATCGAGATCGCCACGAACAGGCCGGTGACGATGGTGCCGATCAGCACGCCGCCCAGCGCCTGGGCGCCGGCCGCGGGGCCGCCGAGCCAACGGAAGCCGAAGGCCACGATGATCGGCACAACCACGGGCAGCAAGGAGGGGATGATCATTTCCTTGATCGCGGATTTGGTCAGCAGGTCCACCGCACGCGAGTAATCCGGCTTGCCGGTGCCTTCCATGATGCCCTTGATCTCGCGGAACTGGCGGCGCACTTCTTCCACCACCGAACCGGCGGCGCGGCCGACCGCTTCCATCGCCATCGCGGCGAACAGGTACGGGATCAGGCCGCCGATGATGAGGCCGATGATCACGTAGTGGTTCGACAGATCGAAGCTGACACCGTCCATGCCCGGCAGCTTGGACAGGTTGTGGGTGTAGTCGGCGAACAGCACCAGCGCGGCGAGGCCGGCCGAACCGATCGCGTAACCCTTGGTCACCGCCTTGGTGGTGTTGCCGACCGCATCCAGCGGATCGGTGACGCCACGCACTTCGGCCGGCAGGCCCGCCATTTCGGCGATGCCGCCGGCGTTGTCGGTGATCGGGCCGTAGGCGTCGAGGGCCACGATCATGCCGGTCATCGACAGCATCGCGGTGGCGCCGATGGCGATCCCGTACAGGCCCGCAAACGCGTAGGCGCCCCAGATGGCGGCGCAGATCGCCAGCACCGGCAGCGCGGTGGCCTTCATCGACACGCCGAGGCCGGCGATGATGTTGGTGGCATGGCCGGTGGTGGACGCATGCGCGACGTGCCGCACCGGCTTGTACTCGGTGGCGGTGTAGTACTCGGTGATCACCACGATCACCGCGGTCAGCACCAGACCGATCACGGCGGCGCCGAACAATTGCACGACGCTGTAGGTGCCCTCGCTGGTGGCGAAGCCCTGCGGGAACATGTTGGAGGTGATGAACCAGAACGCGATCGCCGCCAGCACGCCGGACACGATCACGCCCTTGTACAGCGCGTTCATGATCTTGCCCTTGCCCGAGGTACGCACGAAGAAGGTGCCGATCACCGAGGCGATGATCGAGGCACCGCCAAGCACCAACGGGAACAGCGAGGCGGTCACATCGTTGGCGGCGAGCACGCCACCCAGCAGCATGGTGGCAACCAGCGTCACCACGTAGGTTTCGAACAGGTCCGCGGCCATGCCGGCGCAGTCGCCGACGTTGTCGCCCACGTTGTCGGCAATCACCGCCGGGTTGCGCGGATCATCTTCCGGGATGCCGGCTTCAACCTTGCCCACCAAGTCCGCGCCAACGTCGGCGCCCTTGGTGAAGATGCCGCCGCCGAGGCGCGCGAAGATCGAGATCAGCGAGGAACCGAAGGCGAGGCCGATCAGCGCGTGCAGCGCGGTTTCCTGTTCGAAGTGGAAGCCTGTCGTCAGGATCATGAAGTACGCGGTGACGCCGAGCAGCGCCAGGCCGACCACCAGCATGCCGGTGATGGCACCGCCGCGGAAAGCGACGCCGAGCGCCTTGGACAACCCGCCGCGTGCGGCTTCCGCGGTACGCACGTTGCTGCGCACCGAGATGTTCATGCCGATGTAGCCGGTGGCGCCCGAGAGGATCGCGCCGATCGCGAAACCAATCGCCGAGGCCCAGTTCAGCGCGAAGCCGATGATGATGAACAACACCACGCCGGCCAGCGCAATCGTCATGTATTGACGATTCAGATAAGCCTTGGCGCCTTCCTGGATGGCCTGCGCGATTTCGCGCATGCGATCGTTGCCGGTCGGCTGCTTCAGGATCCAGCCGGTCGAGAACACACCATAAAGAATCGCGATGATCGCGCAAGCGAGCGCGAACCACATCCCGTACTGTTGCAACATCGGACAACCCCTTTGGCACACGCCCGCAACGGGCATTCCCGCGAGTATAGCCGGTAAGGGGTGGCGAACCGAAGCCGCAGCGGGCAGCAAAAACCCCGGCGGGATCCCGCCGGGGTTGACTTGCAGCGGTGGTGTTGGTTACTTGCCGGACTTTTCCGGCTTGACGGCGAAGTCGAGTTTGGGAAGCGCGGATTGCGCCGTTGCGGCGTCCACCTTGGTCAAATGAGGGTGCCCCGCAAAGGCGCCCATGCTGATGGTGCCCTGCACGTAGTAAGTCTTGCCTGCCTCGACGTTGATGGTCACGTCCGTTTTCGCTTCGGTTTTCGCGCTGTACGTGTGCTCGCCGGGGGTCGCGTTCTCGAAGAAATAGGTGCCGCTTTGCAGCGCGCCGATGACATTGCCGTTGTCGCGCACATCGAACTGGATCGCCGCTCCAAGGAAGTGGCTTTCGCGGTAGAAGTACACGAGTCCGTGGTCAGGCTGGACGGTTGGCGCTGGGTGCGACGTTGACCGTTGCATGCCGGCACAACCGGCCATCATCAAGCCAACGGTTGCGATCACGGTTGCCCGCGCAAAAAATGGATGCATGATTTACTCCCTTGTATTGGATGTGATGTCTCCCCGACCTTGAGACTCTAAGGCACGCGGAACGCGCGAAGCAAGCCCACACAGCGCGACAGTGCCATCCCGGCCGCATGTGCCCGTCGTCGTTCCGGCACTTCAGGCGCAGTGGCTTGAGCACGGCGACACTCGGGCCTGGGTTGCGCGCATGATCAATCCACGCTACGCCGCCCACCGCGCGCACGTTGGTGGCGGGCCGTTTCGATGGCTTCGCCGGCGCTGCGTCGCATGCCGAAGTGGATGCTTTGTTCGCCTCATTCGGCGACTGACATTTCGACGGCGCAGGTGGGGCCGATATCCGACGTTGCGTTCAATGGCAATAGTTGGCACTATCGGCACACGGATTGTGGAATTGCATCGAGCCTGTGCGACGTCGGCCCGGCAGTGCCAGCGACGTCCAGGCATATGTGGCACTGAACGCGATTCGGTGCCACGCCATTCAAGGGGTGGCTTATGGATTGTCCTGGTTGCGGACGCAGCCTCGCCGAAGGCGCCAAGTTCTGCGCCGGTTGCGGAACCCGTATCGAAGCCGTCGCGGATCCCGCGTGCCCGCAATGTGGCGCGGCGCATCCCGCGGATGCGAAGTTCTGCAAGCAGTGTGGCCATTCATTCGTCGCCGTCCCTCCGCCCGCGCCGCCGCCTGCCTATGTGCCGCCGACTGCGGCCGCTGCCGAAGCGTGCCCGCATTGCGGCACGCCGCGCGTGCCGGGCATAAGGTTCTGCAAGCTTTGCGGGCAGCCTTTCGAGGATTCCGTCGCGCCGCCTGCTGCGCCCGCGGACGAAGATTCGACGGTCTTCAAACCGGTCCGTTCCGCCGACACAACCGCAACCGTCGCGCCCGCCGCCGCACTGCCGGGTGCGAATGAAGTCGCAGGCGCCGCGACCTCGCTGGATGAATTGTTGGCCGCGCCGCCGGCGGGCGCGACCGCTGATGCTGCGCAAGGCCAGGTCGCGGCCACTGCTGCGGCCGCGCCGCCGCCGCCCGTGCGACCCGCGGCGCCGGTCGCGCCGCGCGCGAACGCCGGATTGCCGGGTTGGCTGATCGGCGTCATCGTCGCGGTAGTGTTGATAGTGGTTGGGGGCGTCGCGGCGTTTGCCTACGTGAAGTTCTTCCACCACGCCCAGCCTGCGGAAACCTTGGCCGAGACACCGGCTGCATCCGCGGGAACCTCCGCCAGTGCCGCGCCGATCGCGATGACGCCAGCAGCACCTGCCGCAGCGGCATCGCAAGTCACGGCGGCAGCGCCCGCTGGATCGGGGGCGGGTGGAGCAACTACCGGCGCGATGGCCACGGCGGGCTCAGTTGCCGCGACGGCCGCGGGATTGCCACCCGCCACCGCGGTTTCGGGCGCGACTGCGCCGGCAATAGACCAGTCCAGCCAGATCGCCGACCTAGTTGTGCAGGGGCAGAATGACTACGCGCGTGGCCGCTACAACGACGCCATCCGCAAGGCGAAGTCCGCGCTCGATGTGCAACCAGGGGATGTCGGAGCACAGGCGCTTCTGCAGCAGGCCACCGACGCCCAGCAGCGGGTCGCCGCGCAGCGCGCGCGTGAGCGCAAGGAGCGCGCCGAGCGCAAGAAGGCCGAGCAGGCCGCGGCCGCCAGGCAGGCTGCGGCGGAAGCCGCGCGGCAGGCCGCCGTTCCGATTCCACGCACGCCGACGCCGGACGAAATCTACAACCAGCGCGCGCACGACGAGTGTCACCGCGGCTTTTTTGGCATGAGCTGCAGGCACAAGATTCGCGTGCAGGTGTGCCAAGGTGCGAAGGCGGGGGCGCCGGGCACGACGGTGTGCAGCAAGAACAATTGAGGCACCGCGAGTCGTTGGTGTGGGGCTTGCCCGAAACTGAAGATGGCGCGCGGGATTCGGTGGCGTTGCCATGTGTTGCCACACAACCGAGGGAGGAGCGGTAATGGCTGAGACGAAAGTGGCGAATCTGGGCCTGCTGTTGCGTTGCTATGAAGGACTGCGCAACTGGCGGGCGCTGGCGATGCTGGTGGCAGGGTTCGTGATCGCGGCGCTGCTGATGGCGCTGAATGGCGTGATCTTCTCGCATCTGGTAATGCACAGCTTCACGCTCGCCAAGTTGCTGGGCGGACTGCTCACGATCATTGCGCTGCTGGTGGTGCTCGCCGGCATCAACGGTACCGGTCTGCTATTGGTCGATCAGGCCGACGGCAAGCCATCGCGCGGGTTCGGTGCGGCCTTTTTCGGCGGGCTCGGTGTCACCGTGCAGTCCATCGTTTGCCTGCTGATCCTGGGCGTGAGCCTGCTGCTGATCATCCTGATCCTGTGGGCCTTGTCCTTCCTCGGCAAGATCCCGGGCATTGGCCCGGCGTTCGCGTTCCTGCTGGCCGGGCCAACGATGCTGATTTTGGCAGCCTGCTATGCCGTGCTGGCTTTCGGCGTGTCCTTGATGTTCGTGGCCTTGTGGCGCGGCAACGGCATGCTCGGCTCACTCGGGCGCGCGATCGACATCGTGCTCAAGCGGCCGCTCGACGTGGTGTTGCACTTCATCGTGCTGGCGCTGCTGATCGTACCGATCGAGATATTCGTCGCGGCGGTGATGTTCGGCGGCTCGATGCTGACCACCGTGATGTACGCGAGCAGCAGCGCCGCCAGCGCGTATGGTGCTTACGGTGCGTATGGCGGCGGCAGCCCATTGGACATGCTGATGGGCGGCGGCGCGTCGCTCGGCGCTGCCGGTGCGTCACTCGGCATCGTGGTCGCCGCGGTGTGGGCGCTGTTCGTGCTGATCGGCATGTTGGGCAATATCCTGATCTACGATTCGCTCGCCAGCACGACGGCAGCCGGTTCGGCGGATTTCCTGCGCGCCAAGGCCGCGCAAGTGAAGGCCAAGGTTGACGAGAATCGTCCGCAGGCGGCGCCCGTCCCGGCGCCTGCGGCAGTCGCTCCGGTGGCGCCGCGACCCGCAGCGCCACCCGCCGCCGCACCGCCACCCCCCGCGCCGGCGCCAGCTACTTGCGGAAGCTGCGGTGCAGTGCTGACGCCCGGCGACCGCTTCTGCGGAGAATGTGGCGCTGCGCAAGCTTGATGACGCAAGGCACAGTGGTCCGTCCATTTCGGGCGGGCAGCTGCGTCAGTGCTTGGCTTGGAACGCCGGCAGCCGTTTGCGTACCGTCGCGGGTTTCAGTGCGACGTACTTTGGCAGTCCGTCGGCGCCATACGGCGGCGGGGCTTCGCCGCGGATCAGCGGGGCGAGGTAGCGGCGCGCCGCGGCGGTGATGCCGTAGCCGTCTCTGGTGATGAATGATCGCGGCAGTTTCTTTTCGCGGTTTGCGATCTTCGTTAGCGGGACGGATTCGATCTTCCAGCGGTACGGCGCATCGGACCGGCGCTTGATGACTGGCATCACCGCGTTGGCGCCAGACAGTGCGTACTCCACCGCCGCGCGACCGACGGCTTGTGCTTGCTCCAGATCGGTTTTCGATGCGATGTGTCGCGCCGAGCGCTGCAGGTAATCTGGCAGCGCCCAGTGGGTTTTCAGTTGCAACGTGTCGCGCACCATGCCGGCGAGCGCCGGGGCGACGCCGCCGAGTTGGGTGTGGCCGAAGGCATCGGTGCCGGCGTGGGCGTCGGCGACGAAGCGGCCATCGGCATAACGGATGCCTTCGCTGGCGGCGATGACGCAGCAGCCGGCGCGATTGACGGTGGCGCGCACCTGCGCAAGAAACGTTGCGGGGTCGAACGCCAATTCCGGAAACAGGATGATGTGCGGCGCATCGTCGCGGCTATGTCCGGCCAGGCCCGCCGCCGCTGCAATCCAGCCGGCATGGCGACCCATTACCTCCATCACGAACACGCGGGTGGAGGTGTCCATCATCGACATTACGTCGAGTGCGCATTCGCGCAAGGACACCGCGGTGTACTTGGCCACCGAGCCGAACCCCGGGCAGCAATCGGTCACGGCGAGATCGTTGTCGACGGTTTTCGGCACGCCGATGCAACGGATGTCGTAATCCATCGCCCTGCCAAGCCGCGACAGTTTCAATGCGGTGTCGGCCGAGTCGTTGCCGCCGTTGTAAAGGAACCAGCGGATGTCATGCGCTCGGAATACGTCGATCAGGCGTGCATACCGCGTACGGTCCTCGTCCAATGATTTCAGCTTGACCCGGCACGAACCAAACGCGCCGCCGGGTGTGTGCGTGAGTGCGCGGATTGCGGCGGGTGCTTCTTTCGATGTGTCGATCAAATCCTCGCGCAAGGCACCGAGGATGCCATTGCGCGCGGCGTACGCCGTGACCGCGTGCTGGCGGCAGGTCTCGATCACCGCGCCGGCGGTGGCATTGATGACGGCGGTGACACCGCCGGACTGTGCGTACAGTAGTTTCCCTGACGTTTTCATCGTGGTATCCCGGGTCGCGGTGGTTCCGCCGGCCGGACGTTTGACGCCGTGCCTGCGCAACCGCTAGCGTACGCCTGTTGTTTGACGTCATGGCGGTCATCGAAGGAGTATCCATGCGTATCGTGTTGCTAGGTGCCCCGGGCTCGGGCAAGGGTACCCAGGCCAAGCGCCTGAAGGCGGAGCTTGGCATCGCGCACATATCGACCGGCGATCTGCTGCGTGCGGCGGTGAAGGCCGGCACCCCACTGGGCCTCAAGGCCAAGGCCGTGATGGAAGCGGGGCAGCTGGTCTCGGACGACATCGTGCTCGGCTTGCTGGAGGAGCGGCTTGCCGAAGCTGACACGCAGCCGGGATACATCCTCGACGGATATCCGCGCAACCTTGCGCAGGCGAATGCCCTCGATGCGTTGCTGGCGCGCCTGCAACAGCCCCTCGATGCGGTGCTGAAGCTCAACGTTCCCGATGCCGACATCGTGAAGCGCTGCGAGATCCGCTTCGAGCAGGAACACCGCGCTGACGATAATCCCGAAACCGTGCGCAAGCGGCTGGCGGTGTACGCCGAACAAACCGCACCAGTGGCGGATTTTTACGCGCGTCGCGGCGTCCTGACCGAAATCGACGGGGTTGGCGAAATCGATGCGATCGGCGGGCGCCTGCTCGCCGCGCTGCGAGTGCGCGCAGCGGCCAACGCTTGATCTTGACCAGCCTCCTCGCCAGCTTCCGCGATCTGTGCCTGTTCCGGCGCGGGCCGGAAGACATCCCGTATGCGCCGCGCCTGCTGATCGCCTTGCTGGTCGTGTGCGCGGCGATGCAAATTGCGTTCAACCTGTACACCGGGGTCAAGCCCGGGGTGGCCGCCGGTATCGTTATCGGCAGTCTCGCCGACTTGGGCATGGTGTGGGTATTGTTGCGCGGGCGCGAGAAGCCCGAGCGTTTCGTGCAGACCGCCACGGCGCTCGCGGCGGTATATCTCGTCTTCGAGTTGGCGCAAAACCTGTTGACCTTGCGCTTGCCGATTGAGCAGTGGCGCCAGCAACTCATGGCAACGCCCCGCCATCTGCCGGAGCTGACCGGCTCCCAGGAATTGATGGCGCTCGCCGTCGTGGTACTCGGCATCTGGCAACTGTGCATCTGGATCAGCTGCCTGCGCCGGTCGCTGGACATCTCCATCGCGGGCAGCGTGCTGATGTTCCTGTTGCTGGTGTTCGTGTACATGATCGTCGCGGCACTGGCCGCTGGCGTGCTGCTGGGCGGCGCATGAACAACGGCCGGAGCGACATGCGCATCCACATCCTCGGCATTTGTGGAACCTTCATGGGCGGTGTCGCCGCCCTGGCGCGCGAGCTGGGTGTCGAGGTGGAGGGCTCCGACGCCAACGTGTATCCCCCGATGAGCGAGCAGTTGCGCGCGCTCGGAATCAACCTCCAGGAAGGCTGGGCCGCGGAGCATTTGCAGCCGGCACCGGATCTGGTGGTGGTCGGCAACGCGTTGTCGCGCGGCAATGCTTCCATTGAATACATGCTTGACGCCGGCTTGGCGTACGTGTCCGGCCCCCAGTGGCTGGGCGAACACGTGCTGCGTGGGCGCGAGGTGCTCGCGGTCGCCGGCACCCACGGCAAGACGACGACGACAAGCTTGCTGGCGTACCTGCTCGATGCGGCGGGCTTGCTGCCGGGATTTCTGATCGGCGGGGTGCCGGAAAACTTCGGCGTATCGGCGCGACTTGCTGGCGTTCCCTTTCCCCGCAAGCGGGGGAAGGTGGCGCGCAGCGCCGGATGGGGGGCGTCCTCGCACGATGGCCCCCATCCGCCCTCAGGGCCCCTTCCCCCGCTTGCGGGGGAAGGGAATGGCGAGTCGCCTGCGGCGACACCATTTGTTCTGGAAGCGGACGAGTACGACACTGCGTTCTTCGACAAGCGCTCGAAGTTCGTGCATTACCGGCCTCGCATCGCGATCCTCAACAATCTCGAATTCGACCACGCCGACATTTTTCCCGACGTGGCCGCGATCCAGCGCCAGTTCCATCACCTGGTGCGCACGGTACCGGGCAATGGCCGCCTGATCGTGAATGCGGAAGACGCGCGCCTCGCCGAGGTGCTGGCGATGGGTTGCTGGACGCCAGTCGAAACCTTCGGCATCGATGCGGGTGATTGGCGCGCGCGCTTGCTCAGCGCCGACGGCTCCGCGTTTGCGGTTACGCATGCGGGCGCGACTGTCGGTGACGTGCACTGGAACCTCAGCGGCCGCCACAACGTGATGAATGCGCTGGCGGCGCTGGCGGCGGCGAATGCCGCCGGCGTTGCGCCAGATGCCTTGTTGCCGGCATTCGCGGGCTTTGAAAGCGTCAAGCGGCGGATGGAACAGTTGGGCGAGCACGCCGGAGTGCGGGTTTACGACGACTTTGCGCACCACCCGACCGCCATTGCCACCACGCTCGCCGGATTGCGCGCCAAGGCCGGAAACGCCCGCATCCTGGTCGCCTTCGAGCCGCGCTCGAACTCAATGCGGCAGGGTGCGCATGCAGCGGCGCTGGCGCCATCGCTGGCGGATGCTGATGCCGTGGTCTTGCTGCATCGTCCCGAACTGCCGTGGGACGCACACCGGGTGATTGACGCACTCGGTGGTCGCGGTGCCGAGGCCGCCACCGTCGCTGAATTGGTGGCAGCATTGCAGGCGCGGGCGCGTGCTGGTGATCACGTCGTGTTCATGTCCAATGGCGGGTTCGAGAATGCTCCGCGGCGGTTTCTGGAAGCCTTGCGGCGCGGTTAGCAGGGTGTTGCAAAACACCCTGATAGTGCGGGTCATGGATGGCCCGCCGCGGATCAAGCACAGCAAGTGCTTGATCCGGCGAAGCCGAATCCGGACAAATCCGCCGGGAACGGATTTGGACAGCCGAAGGCTGGCCCGAAGGGGGCATGCCAAGGACGGCATGCACACATGTGCCGGATTCGGCGCGTTGAAAAAGTGCAGGAGCGCACTTTTTCAACAACTTGTAGACTCGGGTCGTGAAGCGCCAAGAGACCGCACTTTTTCCGCTCAACACCGTGCTGTTTCCCGGTGGTTTGCTGGGCCTGCGCATCTTCGAGGCGCGCTATCTCGACATGCTGCGCGAATGCGCGCACACCGATGCCGCGTTCGGCATTTGCCTGATCATGCGGGGCGAAGAAACCGGCGCCACGCCGGCCTTGCCTGCGGCTGTCGGCACGCTCGCGCACATCATCGACTTCGACACTTTGCCGGATGGCCTGCTGGGTATCAGCGTCACCGGCGGTCCGCGCTTTCGGGTACTGAAGTCGCGGGTACTCGACAATGGTCTGGTGGTGGGTGAAATCCGTCGCTGGACCGAGGAGCCCGTGATCGAGATTCCGGTCGAATTCGGATTGCTGCCGACGATCCTGGAACGCTTGGCCGAACAGGCAGGCCTGTCGTGGCGCAACGGTCCGCGCGAGCGCTACGAAGATGCCAGTTGGGTCGGGTTCCGGTTGGCTGAATTGCTGCCTCTGGACGATGCCGAGCGCCAGCACTTGCTGGAGATGACCGATCCGCTGGAGCGGTTGGCCGCGTTGCGCGATGCGGTACCACGCTTCCAGAAACCCTGACAGGTGCCGCGTGATCGGTGTGAGTATCCTCTGCGTGGCCTTTGCACATATATTTAGTTCAAATATGTTGAAAAGGCGCATGATGGGCAAGTCGTCGCGAGGCGACACCCCGTTCCCATCAGGAGAGATCACGATGAAACCGCTTGCGATTGCTTGTGCACTGGCCTTGGGCTTGGCCATGACCGCCGCCCCCAGCGCGTTCGCCAATACCGCCACGCCTGCGGCGTCGGCCCCAGCTGTCGCCCCGACGGCGCCGAAGTTGCACGCTACATTGCGTGCCTTGCTGCACGGGCACATTGTGGCCACCCGTGACTACGCGCTGGCCGTCCACGCTGGCAACAAGGCCAACGAGACGAAGGCCGAGCACGCCGTCGTCGCCAATGCCAAGGAAATCGCCAACGCCGTGGCCGGCTTTTACGGCAAGACCGGTGGCGACGCCTTCCTGAAGTTGCTGGCCGGACATTGGGGTGGCGTGAAGGCGCTTACCGATGCTGCGCATGCGCATGATGCGACGGCCGAGCAGAAGGCCATGCAGGAGCTTGCCACCAACGGCGGCGAGATTGCCGGGTTCCTGTCGAGTGCCAACCCGAACTTGCCGGAGGCGACTGTGCAGGGCCTGTGGCTGGAGCACGTGAACGACCACAAGATGCAGGTTGACGAGATGATGACGAACGCGCCCAAGGCTGAGCAGGCCCAGACTTGGTCGCACATGGAAATGCACGCCAACACCATTGCCGATGCGCTGGCCGGCGGCATCGCCAAGCAGTTCCCCAACAAGGCACATTGAGTCATGGAACACGCGAACGCCTTGCGGCAACTTGGTACCACCCAGCAACGTTTGCTGCGCACGTTGCTTGCCAGTCCGCAGGGCGTGGCCGTGGAAGGTTTATGTTCGGCGCTTGGTGTTACCCACAACGCGGTCAGGCAACACCTGACCGCGTTGCTGGCCGCGGGATTCGTCGCGCGTGGCGAATCCATCGCGAGCGGCGGCCGGCCGCGCGCGTGCTATGTGTTGCAGCCAGCAGGGCGCGAGTTGTTCCCGCGCAACTACGCCTTGATGGCACGAGGGATGATCGAATACATCTACGCTCACTCAGGCACCGCGGCGGTGCAGGACATGCTGGGTGCAATGGGCGCGCAACTGGGTGCCGAAGCCGCCGCGCGAATTGGCGCGGCCGCGAATGCGGAAGAGGCCACCCGCCTGCTGGCCGAGCAACTCGACGTGCTGGGTTACGAAGCGCGCACCGTCACGGCCGGGGACCACGACGAGGTCGAGGCCTGGAACTGCGTGTTCCACAATCTGGCCAAGGCCCATCCCGATGTGTGCCGCTTCGACATCGCGTTCATGAGCGCCGCCACGGGCCGCCCGGTGCAACGCACCCAGTGCATGCTGCACGGCAGCCCCACATGCAGGTTCCACATTGGCCGCAAGACCCCTGACTAACTCATCTGGAGCATGGCGTACTGTGCAGTGTGGCGGGGCCTTTCCGTGGCGCGGGCGGTGCAGTTATTTTGCATTTATCGTGATTGCGTGTCCATGTCAAGCATGTGTTCCATGGAATGTGATAGGCTTCGCAGCGAGAGTCGCAAAGTCTTAGAGGGAATGGAATGGACTCGGACCAGAGCGAGACGGGCTCGGGTGGCGCTGTCGGCGGATCACTGATCCGCAAAGGACGTGTGCGGTCGATTTTCTCCAGCCTTGTTGCCGGTCGCGGCAAGCGGTTGCCGCCAGCACGCAAGCTGGTTTGGCTGGGAGGTGGCCTGGAGCCTGCTGTGGCGCGCGAGTTGATCGAGGCCGGCTGGGACGTCATGCCGCTGCCACTGGATGACGACGCGGGCGTATCGATCGGGCAAGCCGGCGCTGCGGTTGCGGTCGTCGACTTTGCCGATGGCGACGACGCGCTGGTTGCGCGGATCGAGGCGCTGATCTCTGCCCATCTTGAATTGCAATGGTTGGCCGTGGCTTCCGAGCACACGCTGTCGCTGCCGCGCGTGTGCGAGTTGATCCACACCCTGTGCTTCAACTTCTTCATCCCGCCGCTGCACGATTCCGGTCTTGCCGTGTCCCTTGGGCACGCGTGGGGCAAGGCGCAGTTGCTGGCGCCCGCGGCGCGGGTCGCCGCGCGGCAGGAATCGGATTTCGGCCTGGTGGGCATCAGTCCAGCGATCGCAGCCGTGCGCGAGCAGTTGGGCAAGTTTGCCGGGTTCGACATGCCGGTGCTGCTGACCGGCGAAACCGGCACCGGCAAGGAAGTTGCCGCGTGCGCCGTGCATGCCCACTCGGCGCTGCGCGGGGGACCGTTCGTTGCGGTCAATTGCGGCGCACTGCCCGAGAACCTGGTGCAGTCGGAATTGTTTGGCCATGAACGCGGCGCGTTCACTGGTGCCAATACACGCAAAATCGGCCGTATCGAAGCGGCCAACGGCGGTGTGGTGTTTCTCGATGAAATCGGTGACATGCCGCTGGAAGCGCAGTCCAACCTGTTGCGCTTTCTGGAGGAGCAGACCATCGAGCGGGTCGGCAGCGCGCACTCGATCCGGGCCAATGCAAGAGTGGTGGCAGCGACCCACGTCGACCTGGAGCGCGCGGTTCGCGAAGGCCGCTTCCGCGAGGACCTTTACTATCGCCTGAATGTGTTGCATCTGCACTTGCCACCACTGCGTGAGCGGAGCGGGGATGCCGAGATACTTGCTCGCTACTTTCTCGACCAGTTCCGTCGCCGCCATCGTACCCGCGCCAGCAAGTTTTCGGCCGCTGCGCTCAAGGCGATCGCCGAGTACAGCTGGCCCGGTAACGTGCGCGAACTGGTCAACCGGGTGCATCGCGCGGCGGTGACCGCTGAAAAGCGGTTGCTCGGACCGGTAGATCTGGGCCTCGCATCAGGCGCCAGCGCAGGGCCGAGCCTGCACGCGGCACGGGCACAGGCCGATCGCGACGCAATCGCCGAGCGCTTGCGCAGCTGTGGCTACAACATGAGCGAGTGCGCCCGCCGCTTGAACATCTCCCGTGTCTCGCTGTACCGCCTGTGCCGGAAGTACGGACTCAAGAACGACTTGCTGGCGTTGCTGTTGGTGCCGTTCGGTTCGCTGTTCTGTTTCGACGCCGATGCATCACCGCTGCTTGCCACGTGCGTCCAATGGGCGAGTCAGGCCGCCAGCCTGTTGCCGGCGTGAGCCGTCGATTCAAAACTGGTAAGGCACCTTCACGTCGAGCGTAAAGTCCGGCGCATCCGGCGTCAGGCCGATGCCGAGCAGGGCTACCCAGGTGGCGTGTTTGCTCATGGCGTAGGTGACGCCGAGGTTCAACGTGCCGATGTTGCCGAGGCTGCCGATCACCGGCTGCGAATCCTCGCCGTCGATCTTGATCCGGGCTTCGCGCACGATCCGATCGACGAACGACAAGCTCATGCTGGTGCGGTCGTTGAACGCGAAGGCAACACCCGCGCCGAAGGTGAAGGTATCGCCGAGGCGCACCTTGCCCGGTGTGATCGTGTCCGGGCTGGTGTCGATGTCGCCGAAACTGCGCAGGAAACTGTGCTGGTAGCCGATGCTGGCGAAGACGATCGCCGGGTCCATGGTCTTGACCGCGGAGGCGCCGACGCTGACCGCCCACACGCCGTTGCCGGTGGCTTGCCTTGAGGGAACCGCGAAGCGGATGAAATCATCGTCGTCGCGTTCGATCACGCGCACGTCGGTGCCATAGGGTGCGCGCCCGGTCGGCGCGATCACGCCGGCGGTCAGCACCACGTCTGGACGGCTCGGCGTTTCGGCGAACAGGCGGAAATTGGCGCTGGCGCTGACGTCGCCGAGATGCGGCGGGTCGTGGGTGTTTTCCTCGGCCAATGCCGCCGCCGCACCGCCGGCGCCACCTTTCTGGTAGTTGGTCCAGCGCTCGATGAAGGGCACGTCGAGATTCAGCGTCAGGCGCGGGCTGATGCCGTAGCGGGCCGCGAAATGGTAGGTCAGCGAGTCCGACTTCACGCCCTCGACCGCGATGTTGCCGAGGAAGATTGCGTCCAGTGCCAGGAACCCGTTCAACGTGAGTTGGCGGCGATCGTAATGACCGTACGTGATGCCGGCTTCAAGCGTCAGCGGACGATTGAACAGGGCGTGTTCCTGTTGCAGCACGTCTTCGACGGCGCGCTGCGGCTTGATGCTGCGCTTGGCCTCGGCCTGGTTGCCTGCGTAGGTTTCCGTTTCTGCCGGGTGCGCCGGTGTGGCCGGCTGCGTGCCGGGCAGGGCCGCGCCGGGAGCCAGCTTGCCGGTCAGTCGCGCTTGCAGCGCCTGCACGCGGATGTCGATTTCGCGCAGGCGCCGCACCTCCGACGCGTAGCTGCTTTTCAGGGCCTCAAGTTCGCGCACCAAAGCCTGCACTTCGGCGGCATCGGCCGCGGTGGCTGGGGAGGATGCCGCGGCCGGATCGCTGGCTTGGGCCGCCGCCGGCAACGCCACGACGCCGAATACGATCGTCGCGATGGCCAGCACGAGGGGTTTGCCGCGGCACCTCAGGCGCCGCACGCTGTTGTGCCCCGAGCCACTTCCGGGGTTGAATCTTGGCTTGCTCATCGTCCGCTCCCGATGTTGGCCGTGGTGGGATGTGTCAGCCGCCGGATCCGACCATGCGTGCCTGCAACATGGCCTGCGAGGCCGCGCGCAGCGCCACGTTCGACGCTGCCGTGTTGCCGAGCACCAGATCGAGCCGCAACTGGTTGTTGACCGCTTGCCCGTCCGACGTAAGTTGCACCAGCTGGCCGACGCTGCCACTGCGGATCCATTGCGAGACCAAGCCCTGGCCATCCACGCCGAGCGTGAGAGACACGCCTCGCGCTGGATCAAACACGACGCCGACACGGGCGCCGTCAGCGTCGATATGCGAATCGAACGGGCCGGCGTTTGGCGTGGTGGCGCCGGCGCCAGGGTCGGTGCCTTGCGCGACCCGCAGCGCCGTGACGTTGACCGCGCGGTTGCCGTCGCCGGCAATCTGGATCCCCTGCATCAACCCGTTGACGTTGGCGAGGCCAGCGCCGTCGACAGTTCGCGTCACGCCGTCCGTGCCGGTCACCGGTATCGGCGTGCCCTGCACGATGTTCATGGTCGGCGTAAAGGTGATGAACGGCATCTGGCCGTCGGGCCCGAAATGTATGCCGAGGATCACGCTGCCATCCAATGTCTGGCCACTGGCCGTGGTCCATGACGAGGCCATGGTCACGCCGAAATAGGCCACCGTGTTGTTGCCGATCAGGAAGCGCCCGCGCATCGCGGCAAGTTCCGGATCGGGAATTTCGCTGAGCATCCTGCCGGCTTGGGCCGACGCTGCCGCCGCGTGCGCGGTGGACGCCACGCCCAGTGCAGTGATGCTGATCGCAAGCGTGAGGCTGACCAGCTTTGTGGTTTGCATGATCCAATCCTTGCGGCCTAGAACAGATCCGCGTTGGTGAAACCGAAATCCAGCAATTCCGCGTCGGTCAGGGGACCGGAGCGGGCGTACAGTGCGCGCGCGCTTGGCGTGCGTTGCGAGTCCAGCAGCACGGTGTTGCGATCGAAGCCGCTGCCGATCACCGCGAACAGGGCGCGCGACGGCCACATCTGCATGAAGTCTGCGAGTGGCAGGTTCTTGTTTCCCAACGCCGGATCGGCAATCTCGACCAGCTTGCCTTCGATCTTCTTGAGCACGACAAAATGGCGATAGCCGTTGGTTTCGATCAAGACGATCGTCGGTACGCGCAGTGATTGCAGGCGCGACTCGGTGACGCGGTAGCCGCGTCCGCGCAGGCCCAGGCTTTCCGCGTAATGCTTGATGTCCAGCAGCGAAAAGCCGTTCTTGCGGACTTCATCGGGGTTGGCGACGCCCATCAGGCCGGCGAGGACCGTGGCTTCATCGACATCAAGGCCGTAGCCATAACGCAGCAGGGTGGCGAGTGCCGCCGCGCCGCAACTGAAATCGGTGTGTTGGCGGACGACATGCCGGAAACGGGCTTCCTGCATGCTCTCGACCGTTGCCGTGTAGACCTGCCCGTTGGGCAACACGCCGGCGAAACCCACGTCGCCCGCGCGTGCAGCGCCGCCCGTCGCGGCGATGCCGAACAGCAGCGACAAGATCAACGTGGCAGGGCGAGGCATGGACATGGCGTGGGGTTGTTCCGGGAAGAAGGCTCCCGGTCTGCTGGCGCAGACCGGGAACCGAAGCGACGCGTTCAGGACAGGGGGTGCCCGCAAACGTCGCTCATGCCGCTTTTACGGTTCGCCACCGCCGCCGCCACCGCCCGTCCCGGGCTGCGCGACTGCCATGGCCAGGCTGTTGGCCTGCTGGTTGCCGGTACCGGCCGAGACGTTGACGCCGATGTTTCCGGAGGCGTTCTGGAACGCGCCGCCGGACAGGCTGGCACTGTTGCTGGCCATCACCACGATCGGTATCAGCGCGGTCACGGTGCCGGTCAACTCGATGTCGTCGAGGGCGAGATCGCCCATTTCGTGCGAGTCGGTGTCGAAAGCGAAGCCGCCAATCGGCTGGCCGTCGGCATCGTCACCGCGATACGGATTGTCGACTGCACCCTGCGCCTCGCCGTCGATGTCCACGTGGCCAATCTGGTCGCCGGACCTGTGACTGTCGCCGGTCCAGATATCGGGATAATAGTTGTTGGCCTGGTAGGCGTTGCCGGTGGAGTCGCCCTCGTAGGTGCCGGAGGCGGAACCGCTCAGCTCGACGCCGATGGCCGTCTGTACGTAGTTCAGGTAGCCCGCGTTGGCGGTCTGGTTGTCTTTCGAGTACTGGCTGGAATCAACCGAGGCCGTGGCGTAGTTGGAGGTCGCGACCGCGGCAGCCAGCGCGTTCTTCTGCTGGTTGTTGTTGCCCGAGGTCACGTTGACGCCGATGTTGCCGGACGCGGTGTTGAACGCATTGCCGCTGATGCCGGCACTGTTGGTCACGCCTGCGTTCAAGGTGACGTTGTCATGGCCCAGCTGGTTCACGAACACTTCGCTATCGGCCATGCCGAACACGAAGCTGGCATCGGTCGCCGCCAATGCCGCCGCGTTGTCTTGCTGGTTGTTATCGCCAGCGGCAACGTTGAAGCCAAGGTTGCCGGATGCGTTGCTGCTGACGTCGTCGCCGATGCTGGCGTCATTGTCCAGCCACACGTTGGCCGCCTTGTTGTCGTGGTTCTTCTGGCGGTTGTCGACGATCGCGATGGCGGCCGAATCAATGTTGATGTTGCCGGTGACGGTCGGATCGCCGCTGAGGTTGATGTCGGTGTGCAGTTTCAGCTTCTTGTCGAACTTGACCTTCTGCTGGTGCGTGCCGCTCTGGTCGAGCGAGTAGCTTTGACTGAACTCGCTCCCGTTCGGATCGTCCTCGTTCTGGGTGGCATACACACTGCCGGACGCGCAAATCAGTCCGACCGCGACAGCGAGCATGGTTCTCTTCATTGCAACGTTCATGGGTGAGTCTCCTGCTGGGATGGTGGTTACCGCGGCGTCATGCCGGCATCGATCAAAAGATGGTTGGCCGTGACGTTGTTCGAACCCGCGATCTGATTGAGTTGCACGACGCCCTGCGTGCCCCGCATCGCCTCGGCCTCCACTGCCGCTGCGCGAAGCCGGGGGGCGGACCGTCCCTGGTCCTGCCCTGCAGTCGTCGTTTCCTGCTTGCACGCGCAAACGTTGGCGAGCCATTGGTCCGTCGACGTTTCGCTGGTGCCCTGTCGTGCCAGCACTGCGCTGGCCGTGTTCAATTGGGCGTTGGCCGTGCCACTCGCCTGGTTGATCGAAATGAGGCCGCTGGCGTTGCCCAGTGCCTGTCCGCCAATGCTCGCGACCGCGACGTCGGGAACGTTGGCGGTGTTGAGTTTTTGTTGCTGTTGCGCAGAGATGCGCACCGCGGCTTGCTCGCCCACAGCCAACGCGCGCAAGTTGGCCTGCTGGTTGAAGTCGCCGGCGCTGAGGTTCACGGCGATCGCACCGGAGCTGCCGTTCAGTGCCTTGTCATCCATGCGGCTATTGGTGAGGTACGCGAGCATCGCCGAGTAGGCATCGCCGTCAGCGGCGGCTGCGAGCGGACTTCCGAACAGCAGGGGCAAAACCAGCAAAGTGCGTGCGCGCATGATGTTCACGCTTCAACCTCCGGAAGGTTTGCCGAACGGCAGCGCCTGCAGCGCGCCGGTGACGGCTGAGCCCACCCCGCGCGTTGCGTTGCCGACCACGCTGAGCGGAGTCGAGTTCGACGCGGCTCCGCGCGGGGTGGCTTGACCATCGGCGCCACGCGGGCTGGTGAGCATCCCGCTGGCCACCGTGGAACTGTGCAGCATCGATGTCGCCCGCAGCACCGGCGCGTTGACCGCGCCCGCCTCGCTGTCGCTCAGCTCCAAGCTGCCGAGCGCCGCGTCGAGTTGGGTGTTGGGTTTGGTGTCGACCAGCAGCGCCAGGCCGGGCGGCGCCTGGCGCACGGCGGCTCGTGTGGGCACGACGCGCAGCAACACGATTTCACCCGGCGCGGCGTGCACGCCCTTGCGTGCGCCGGCAGCATTCAGTGCGGCCGGAAATGCCAACGCGACGAGCAGCACTGCCAACACGCATGGTCGCAACTGCGGATGGCGTGAAGCTGGACGGAAGCCTCGGGTGTTGCCGGGTCGTGACCGCTGGCGCATGACTGCCGAACTCTGTGTCGGGGACAGGGATAAGGCAAGTCCGATGCCAACGATCAAGCAGTCATGTTTTCAATGGGTTGCGCGTTTGGCCGTGCGCATGGCGGGCCGCATTTGTATCGTCGACGATACAACCGGTGCGCGGCAGATCACCGCAAACCCAACGCCCATGCGGGCTTGCGGGTAACGGGCGGGTGTAACCCAGGTGATACAGGCGGTGTTGCAGATTGCGATCCGACGCGCCAACGCAGCGTGGATGCGATGCAAAGCGTTTCAGGGTCAGCGCAGCGCTTGCGCGAGGTCCGCGAGCAGGTCGTCAGCGTCTTCCAGCCCCACGGATAGCCGCACCAGCGTCGGCGGCGAGTGGCTGTGGGCGCCTTCGGATGCGGCCCGATGTTCGATCAGCGATTCGCAGCCGCCGAGCGAGGTGGCGTTGGTGAAAAGTCTTGTACGCCGTGCGAACGCGAAAGCGGTGTCGTAGCCGCCGCGCAATTCGACGCTCAACATCGCACCGAAATCCCGCATCTGGCGCGCGGCGACGGCGTGTCCCGGGTGGCTTGGCAAGCCGGGGTAGTTGACGCGCTCGATGGCGGGATGGGTCGCCAGGAACACTGCGACTTTGTGTGTGTTGGCACAATGCATGGCCATCCGCGCTGGCAGCGAGCGGCAGCCGCGCAGGGTAAGCCAGGCGCTGAATGGTGACAGGATCGCGCCGCTGAGCAAGCGCCGCTGGGTGATCCGGGCGGCGAAGTCGTCGTTGCGCGCAAACACCAGCGCGCCGCCGAGCACGTCGCTGTGGCCACCGAAATATTTGGTGGTTGAATGCATCACCACGTCTGCACCGAGCGCCAACGGGCGCTGCAGCACCGGCGTCGCGAAGGTGTTGTCACACACAAGGCGTGCGCCGTGTGCGTGTGCGATTTTCGCCAGTTCCGCAAGGTCGCTGATCCGCAGCCGCGGGTTGGATGGCGATTCGGCCCACAGCAGGGCCACGCCATTGGCGCAGGCGCTGTGCACCGAATCAAGATCGCTGAGGTCGACCGTCGTGACTTCCACGCCGCGTTCGGGCAGCACCTCGGTCACGTAGCCGCGCGTGCCGACGTAGCAATCATCCGGCACCACGACGCGCTGGCCGTGCTGCAGGGTGTCCAGCACCGCGGCGACCGCGGCCATGCCGGACGCGAATGCCAGTGCGCGCTCGCCGCCTTCCAGTGCCGCCAGTGCTATTTCCAGCCGGTGCTGGGTGGGGTGACTGTCGCGTTGGTAGCTCAAGGGGTTGGCGCGTCCATCGAGCTCGTGCACGTAATTGGTTGAAACGTGGATGGGCGGCGCCACCGCACCGGTGGCGGGATCGGGCTCCGCGCCCGCGTGTACGGCCAAGGTGTCGAATTTGTGGGTCATTGACGTGCCTCGGCAAACGCCGCGCGTGCGGCCTCGAGTGTTGCGTTGATGTCGGCGTCGCTGTGCGCCGTTGACATGAACCCCGCCTCGAACGGGCTGGGTGCGAAATACACGCCGCGCTCCAGCATGGCGTGGAAGAAGCGCCGGAACGCGCCCTGGTTGCACGCGGTCGCCTCGGCGAAAGTCTCGATCGGGCCTTCGCCAAAGAACAATCCAAACATGCCACCCGCGCGGTTGACCGCGAACGGCACGTCGGCAGCGCGGGCCGCGGCAAGCATGCCGTCGGTGAGCGTGCGGGTCTTGCGCGTGAGTTGCTCGTGGAATCCGGGCTCGCGCACCAGGTCGAGCATGGCGAGGCCTGCGGCCATCGCGACCGGATTACCCGACAGGGTTCCCGCCTGGTAGATGGGTCCGGATGGTGAGATCTGCTGCATCAGTTCGCGGCGCCCGCCGTAGGCGCCGACGGGCATGCCGCCACCAATGATCTTGCCGAGCGTGGTGAGGTCGGGGGTGATGCCGAACAGCTCCTGCGCCCCCCCCAACGCCACCCGAAAGCCTGTCATCACCTCATCGAATATCAGCAAGGCTCCGTCGCGCGTGCACAACTCCCGCAAGGTCTTGAGAAACCCCGGCCTTGGTGGCACGCAGTTCATGTTGCCGGCAACCGGTTCGACGATCACGCAGGCGATGCTCGTTCCCATCTGGTCGAACAGTGCACGCGCGGCGTCGGCGTCGTTGTAGGGCAACGTGATGGTCAGGTCGGCGAGTGGTTTGGGCACGCCGGGTGAATCCGGGACGCCGAGTGTCAGCGCGCCGGAGCCGGCCTTCACGAGGAACGAATCGCCATGGCCGTGGTAGCAACCCTCGAATTTCACGAAGCGATCGCGCCCGGTCGCGCCGCGAGCGAGGCGCAACGCCGACATCGTTGCCTCGGTGCCCGAATTGACGAAGCGCAGCATCTCCAGCGATGGCATCAGTGCCTGCACCGCCTCGGCGAGCTGGGTTTCCGCGGCGCACGGCGTGCCAAAAGACAAACCGTCGCGCACGGCCCGTTCCACGGCTTCACGCACGTGAGGGTGGTTGTGGCCTGCGATCATCGGGCCCCACGAACCGACGTGGTCGATGTAGCGCTTGCCGTCGGCGTCCCACAGGTACGCGCCGCTTGCGCGCGCGGTGATGAAGGGTTCGCCGCCGACCGCGCCGAATGCGCGCACCGGCGAATCGACGCCGCCAGGCAGGATCTTCAACGCGTGTTGGAAAAGTTCGTGGTTGCTTGGCATTGGAATGTTCATGGCAAATCAAGAAAAGTTGACCACGGATATGCACGGACAAACACGGATGGAGCCAAAAACGCCTTTGCCTGATTCGTGTGCATCCGTGTCATTCCGTGGAAAACAGCTCTGCGTATCGCCGGGCAGTGGCGTGGATGTCGGACGCGCCGAAGACCCCCGAGATGGCGGCGAGGAAATCTGCACCGGCGGCGACCAGCGAGCCGCCATTGTCGGGCGTGATGCCGCCGATTGCCACCAGCGGCAGGCCGAACGTCTTGGCGTCGCGAAGCAACTCGGGCGTTACGCGGCGGGTGACGGTCTTGGTCGTGGTCGGAAAGAACGCGCCGAAAGCGAGGTAATCAGCGCCCGCCGCGGCAGCATCCGCCGCACGTTGCAGCGAGTCGTAGCAGGACACGCCAATGATCGACGTTGGGCCGAGCGCGGCGCGTGCCTCGGCGATGCCTGCGTCGTCTTCGCCGAGGTGTACTCCCCGCGCACCGCTGGCCAATGCCAATGCCACGTCATCATTGATGATCAGCGGCGCCCCGAATTCGCCACACAGGGCAGCGAGGCCATGTGCTTCGTCGAGCCGCCTCGCTTGATCATGGGTCTTGTCGCGATACTGCAGCATCGTCGCGCCGCCTTCCAGTGCAGCGCGCGCAGCAGCGCACAGGTCGGAGCGCGGGCCGTTCGTGATCGCATACAGGCCGGCCGCAGGCAAGGGCGGATTGACACAGGTCAAGGATTGGCTTTCATGCGGGCGCACAACTTGCGACAATACGGCTTATCGTCCATCGCGTCACGCCCATCATGAGTGCCACTGCAGAATCCGTCGTCATCTACCGCAAATTCATGTGCGTGGTGTGCGGCTTCATCTATGACGAGGAAGCCGGCCTGCCTGAAGAAGGTATCGAACCCGGCACCCGCTGGGAAGACATCCCTGATACCTGGACCTGCCCCGACTGCGGCGTCACCAAGGATGACTTCGAGATGATCGAAGTCGCTTGAGCTCGCCGCAGCCGTTTCCAACTTTCTGCGCATGGCTCTCCGCGCCATTTTCTCGCCCGATTTGGGCCATGGCCGTTGCCCGTGCGCATGCTGGAATACGATCGTGGTCCATGCGAGGAGGCGCTCGTGCAGGAATTCGTGCCGTTTGATGATTGCTGGTTCGACCACCTGCCGCCGGGTCGTGTTGTGCCGCTGCCCGCGAGTTGCGAATGCGTGCGCGATGCGGATGGCGTGTTTCATTGGGTACGCGCAGGCAGCCGCGAAATCTTGATCACATTGCCCTGGCGCGCACCAATTCGCGCCGCCGTTCCGGCATTGACTTCCAGCACGTAACGCGCGGGAACGCCGCTGGGATACAGGCGGCACGGTGTGGATCTGCACGGTTGCGCATTCGCCTGGATGGCCACCAGCCGGTACTGGCTGTCAAAAAACAGCATATCCAGCGGGATCAGCGTGTTCTTCATCCAGAACGTGAGCGGTGCATTCTCGCCAAACACGAACAGCATGCCGTGATCGGCGGGCATTGACGTGCGATCCATCAAACCATGAGCTTGCTCGGCAGGCGTCTCGGCAACTTCAACGCTGAAGCGATGGCCCGCCAAGATCACGCTGGCGGCGTTGGATGAATCGGGTCGCGTGCGGCTGCAGCCGGCACACAGCAACAGGACGGCCGCGGCCGTCAGGCAGATCGATGAAATTGTGCGCATCGGCGTCGCCGTTGTGGCGGAAAGCCGCAGTCTAGCGCCACTTCATCGATACCTCTTCCAAACGCGAAACGATCACGCTATCCTTGTCGGCCCGCATGACGCAGGACGTCGTTCGGGGATCATCCGGGTCGCAAAAAGTTTCTTCGAAAGGTGTTGACAGCCCCGGATTGATCGCTACAATGGGCGGCTCGCGAGACGAAACGTCACGCGACGCGAAGCCGGAAGGCGGCGCACCGTATCGGCTCCTTGACAGTGTGCACAGGTGACTTGTGTGGGCGGCTTGCGGATGGACGAAAGTTCATCGATGCAAGACGTCCAAACCTTTGAACTATAGTAATTCAGCTTTGAATTGCAGTTCAGGTTTCGGACTCTCCTCAAGATAGACAGCCTTCGGGTTGTCGGTAACTTCAAGTGAAGAGTTTGATCCTGGCTCAGATTGAACGCTGGCGGCATGCCTAACACA